>DASZUH010000135.1:0-1578 GCA_035547715.1 Solirubrobacterales bacterium | reverse complement strand
GCCCATAGGGGGTACAAGTGCACGGACGTGGCCTGGCCTGATGTGAACCTGTGGCGTTCCGGGCCAAACCGTCACGGAAGCCCGCACTTCCTCCCGTCCCTGCGCCCGCTTCCCCACGGAACCCTCACGTCCCGGGCGTCTCGTGGCAAGCGGGCAACCTGCCAGGGCCGCCACGAGACGCCCGGGACGCATCTCGGACGGCCGCCGCGCGCCCGGACCGCCGCCGGGCGGAACTCGGACGCGCGCCGGGTCGACCACCTAAGGCGCCTGCTCCAGCTCCAGCAGCCGTCGCTTCATCTCGAGACCGCCCGCGTAGCCGCCGAGGCTGCCATCGCTCCGCAGGACGCGATGGCACGGGACGACCAGTGGGATCGGGTTGCGCGAGCAGGCCGAGCCGGCGGCGCGGACCGCGCGCTCGTTGCCGGCGGCGCGGGCGAGGTCGGTGTAGGTGCGGGTCTCGCCGTAGGGGATCGCGGCGATTCCCTGGCGGGCGCGGAGGAGGAAGCCGTGGCTGAGTTGCCAGTCGATCGGCAACTCGAAGGCGTGGCGGCGCCCGGCGAAGTAGTCGTCGAGCTCCCGCCGCTCCTCGTCGAGGCGGGCCGGGTCCTCGAGCACGCGCGGCGAGATCCGCCCCGCCAGGTCGGCCAGCATCGCCTCGGCGTCCTCTCCGGGGAGGCCGAGCCGGACCAGTCCGCGCGGCGTCTTCGCCAGGAGCAGGGGGCCGAACGGCGAGTCGGCGGTCGCGTAGGCGACGTCGAGCAGGCCCTCGGCGGCGGCGCGCTCGCGCAGCGCCGCGATCGTCTTCTCCATGGTCGGGGTCATGCGATCTCCTTTCGCAGTCGTTTCAGTCCCTCGTGAAGGCTGCGGCGCGCCGCCGCCGGCGAGCAGCCCAGCGCCGCGGCGATCTCCTCGTGCGGGAGGTCGGAGGCGAAGCGCAGGGTGACCGCGGCGCGCTGCTTCGGCGGCAGGGCCGCGACGGCCCTCCAGATCTCGCCGTCGGCGGGGTCCGGGTCGCTGAACGCCTCCTCGCGGACCTCGGCGACCGGTACCGGGGCGCGGCCCCGGGCGCGGTGATGGTCGATCGCCTTGCGGTGCGCGATCGTCACCAGCCAGCCACGCAGGTTCCGGGCGTCGCGCAGCGCCGGGTAGGCCCGCAGGGCGGCGAGGAACGTCTCCTGGAAAGCATCCTCGGCGCCGTCGCGGCCGACCGCCGCGCGCAGAATGGCCATCACGTCGGCGGCGTGCTCGTCGATCAGCGTCTGGAAGGGCGGTAGGTCTGCCATCGTCAATTCAACGCCTCAAGTCTCGCCGACGTGAGATTCGCCCCCTCGGCGCCCCGCTAGGGTGCGCGGATGGCCGCAATTACCGCCGAGGAGATGCGCGAGCTGGTCGCCCGGGCGCTCGCCGAGGACCTCGGCGACGGCGACGTCACCGGCGCGGCGACCGTCCCCGCCGAGGCGACCGCCACCGCCCGGATCGTGCAGAAAGCGCCGGGGGTCGTCTACGGGCTCGACCTGGTGGTCGAGACGATGGCCCAGACCGGGGTGGAGGAGGTCGACACGCTGACCGCCGAGGGCG
>DASZUH010000134.1:0-8261 GCA_035547715.1 Solirubrobacterales bacterium | reverse complement strand
ACAAGCGACGAACGCACCTGGGCGAGGTATGAGGAAGTGAGGAGGGACCGTGACCTTCCATGGGTCTTCGTGACGGAACCTGCGCCCCGGGCCCTTCCGGGCGGATCGTCCTGCCCCGACGCGCCGCGGGCCACCGACGGGCGATCCCGCAGGGAAGTCGTCACGGGGACGCGACGAACCCCACCCTCCCGTCACGCTCCCGTGTCCGCCCCACGTTGATGGGCCGAAAAGCGCTGATATAGAGCGCTTTTCAGCCCATCAACATGGGGCCGTCACGGACCCTGCGCCTCGTGGCCGATGCTGCGCATCTCTACCCGCGGGACGCACGGACCCGTGACCTCTCCCCGCAGACCCGGCCGTCCCGGCCGCGGCCACAGCCTGCCAGGGCCGTGGACGGGACGGCCGCGTCCCTTGCTGCCCCGGGCGCCGGCTCGGTTCCCTCCCATAGAACGCGCTCAATGGGAGCACGGAGAATCAGTCATTGACCTTTATGCCGAGGCGGCCTAGCTTGCGACCGAGCGCGATCCGAAAGGCAAGAAAGGCAAGTACCTCCCGATGATGAGCCCGACCTCCTCCCCGACCACGACCGAGAGCAAGAAGGACCGCTGGGCCTCCGGCGTCACCCCCTACGCCGAGATGGGTTACTACGACGCCGACTACGTGCCCAAGGAGACCGACGTCCTCTGCGCCTTCCGGGTCACGCCGCAGCCGGGCGTCGACCCGATCGAGGCCGCCGCGGCGGTCGCCGGGGAGTCCTCGACGGCGACCTGGACGGTGGTCTGGACCGACCGCCTCACCGACCACCGCCACTACCAGGCGAAGGCCTACGACGTGACCGCGGTGCCGGGCCGCGAAGGCGAGTACATCGCCCGCATCGCCTACGACATCGATCTGTTCGAGGAAGGCTCGATCGCCAACCTCACCTCCTCGATCATCGGCAACGTGTTCGGGTTCAAGGCGCTGCAGGCCCTGCGCCTCGAGGACATGCGGATCCCGACCCAGTACGTGAAGACGTTCCAGGGCCCGCCGCACGGGATCGTGATGGAGCGCGAGTACCTCGACAAGTTCGGCCGGCCGCTCCTCGGCGCGACCGTGAAGCCGAAGCTCGGCCTCTCGGCGAAGAACTATGGCCGCGTCGTCTACGAGGCGCTGCGCGGCGGCCTCGACTTCACCAAGGACGACGAGAACATCAACTCGCAACCGTTCATGCGCTGGCGCGATCGTTACCTGTACGCGATCGAGGGCGTCAACCGCGCGATGGCCTCCTCGGGTGAGGTGAAGGGTCACTACATGAACGTCACCGCGGCGACGATGGAGGAGATGTACGAGCGCGCCGAGTTCGCCAAGGAGATCGGCTCGGTGATCATCATGATGGACCTCACCGTCGGCTACACGGCGATGCAGTCGATGTCGAAGTGGGCCCGCCGCAACGGTGTGATCCTCCACCTCCACCGTGCCGGCCACGGTACCTACACCCGGCAGAAGACCCACGGTGTGTCGTTCCGGGTGATCTCCAAGTGGTGCCGGCTGCTCGGCGTCGACCACATCCATGCGGGCACCGTCGTCGGCAAGCTCGAGGGCGACCCGGCGATGATCAAGGGGTACTACGACACGCTGCGCCTCGACCACGTCCCGGAGAGCCCCGAGCACGGGATCTTCTTCGACCAGGACTGGTGCTCGCTGGCGCCGGTGATGCCGGTCGCCTCGGGCGGCATCCACGCCGGCCAGATGCACCAGCTGCTGCGCTACCTCGGCGAGGACGTCGTGCTCCAGTTCGGCGGCGGCACGATCGGCCACCCGATGGGCATCGCCGCCGGCGCCACCGCCAACCGGGTCGCGGTCGAGGCGATGATCCAGGCCCGCAACGAGGGCCGCGACTACTTTCAGGAGGGTCCCGACATCCTCGAGGACGCGGCCAAGGGTTGCCCGGAGCTGGACGCCGCCCTTCAGGTGTGGAAAGACATCACCTTCGACTTCCAATCGACCGACACCCCCGACTACGTGGTCACCCCCACGGTCGGCTGAACCGGAGGCCAACCCATGCGAATCACCCAGGGCACCTTCTCCTACCTGCTGGACTTCACCGACGAGCAGGTCGAGGCGCAGATCCGTTACTCACTGACCAACGGTTGGTCGATGTCTGTCGAGTACACCGACGACCCGCATCCCCGCAACTCCTACTGGGAGATGTGGGCGCCGCCGATGTTCGACCTTGCGCCCGAGGAGTCCGACGTGGTGCTGCGCGAGGTGCGGGCGTGTCGCGAGGCGCACAGTGACAAGTACGTGAAGCTCCTCGCCTACGACGCGCGACGCGGGCGCCAGACCACCGCGCTCAGCTTCATCGTCGGCCGGCCGCCGCAGGAGCCCGGCTACCGGCTCGAGCGCACCGACGCCCACGACCGCGTCCAGCGCTACGGCCTGCGTCCCTACGCGGTCGACAAGCCCGCGGGCCACCGCTACGCGAGCGCCAACGGGTCGCAGCCGTGACCATCGCCGAGCTCCAGGACATCGACGTCGACGCCGGCGGGCTCCTCCGCGAGGCGGACATCGAGAGCGTGCTCGACGAGCTCGATCGGGAGCTCGTCGCGCTGGCGCCGGTGAAGACGCGGATCCGCGAGATCGCCGCCCTGCTCGTCGTCGATCGCCTGCGCCGCGGCGCCGGCCTCGCGGCGGATCGGCCGACCCTGCACATGTCGTTCACCGGCAACCCCGGCACCGGCAAGACGACGGTCGCGATGCGGATGGCAGACATCCTCCACCGGCTCGGGTACATCGAGCGCAACCACGTCGTCGCCGTGACCCGCGACGACCTCGTCGGCCAGTACGTCGGCCACACCGCGCCGAAGACCAAGGAGGTGTTGAAACGCGCCTATGGCGGCGTCCTCTTCATCGACGAGGCGTACTACCTGTACCGGCCCGAGAACGAGCGCGACTACGGCGTCGAGGCGATCGAGATCCTGCTCCAGGTGATGGAGAACGACCGTGACAAGCTGGTGGTGATCTTCGCGGGATACGCCGATCGGATGGACGACTTCTTCAGACTCAACCCAGGCATGTCCTCGCGCGTCGCCCACCACATCGACTTCCCCGACTACACGGTCGACGAGTTGGCCCGGATCGGTGACCTGATGCTCGCCGCCGAGACCTACGAATTCACCCCCGAGGCGCGCGACGCGTTCCACGCCTACATCGCCCGGCGCATGCGGCAGCCGCGGTTCGCCCACGCGCGCTCGGTCCGCAACGCGATCGAGCGGGCGCGGCTGCGGCACGCCAACCGCGTCTACGAGGCGCTCCGCGAGGGCCACGCGCCGGGGGTCGACGAGCTGGTGCGGATCGAGGCCGGCGACATCCTCGCCAGCCGCGTCTTCGACCAGGGCCCAGGAGAGGAGCGGTGACCTTGCCGCGGCCGGTGATCCTCGGCGTCGTCGGCGACTCGGCGGCCGGGAAGACGACGCTCACGCGTGGGCTGGTGCGGGTGCTGGGGGAGGAGAACGTGACCCACGTCTGCACCGACGACTACCACCGCTACGACCGCAAGCAGCGGGCCGAGCTCGGCATCACGCCGCTGCATCCCGACTGCAACTACCTCGACATCATCGCCCAGCACCTGCCCCACCTGCGCGCGGGCGAGGCGATCCTGAAGCCGGTCTACCGCCACCAGGACGGGACCTTCGGCCCGCCCGTGTACGTGAAGCCGGAGCGCTTCACCGTGATCGAGGGGCTGTTCGGCTACTACCTGCCGGAGATGCGCGACGCCTACGACGTGCGCGTCTACCTCAACCCGCCCGAGGACCTGCGCCGGCGCTGGAAGGTCCAGCGCGACTGCTCGCGGCGCGGCTACACGACCGACCAGGTGCTCGCCGAACTCGACCGTCGCGAGGCCGACTCGGAAGCCTTCATCCGGCCGCAGCGGCGCTTCGCCGACATGCTCGTCTCCTTCGTCCCGAGCGGCGACGGCGAGGACGACCCGCTCCACCTCGACGCCGAGCTGGTCCTGCGCGACGGCCTCCCGCATCCCGACCTGACCCCCTTCGTCGACGACGACCAGGACGGGCTGACGCTGATCGATCGCGGCGACGAGCGGATCCTGCGGATCGCGGGCAGCATCGAACCGGAGCATGCCGCCGCGGTCGAGGAGGCGATCTGGTCGCGCATGCACTTCGCCACGCACCTGCGGGCGCGTCGGCTCGGCGAGTTCACCGTCGGCACCGAGCTCCACCGCTCCGACCCGCTGGCGCTGGTCCAGCTGCTGATCCTCTACCACCTGATCACGGCGAAGGCGACGATCTCGGTCGGCGGCGACGGCGCCCGCAGCGACAACGTGATGGTGCCGGTCCCGGTCGAGACCGGCGAGGTGACGGCCTCGTGAGCGCGGTCACTCCGGACGCGGCGATCCTCGCGGCGCCGACCGCCGAGGACCAGCTCGCGATCGACACGATCCGCTGCCTGGCGATGGACGCGGTCGAGGCGGCCAACAGCGGCCATCCCGGGCTGCCGATGGCGATGGCGCCGGTCGCCCACGTCCTCTACAGCCGCTTCCTGCGCTTCGATCCGTCCGCCCCCGACTGGGCCGACCGCGACCGCTTCGTGCTCTCCGCCGGCCACGGCTCGATGCTGCTCTACGCCGTCCTGCATCTGGCCGGGTATGACCTGCCGCTGGACGAGCTGCGGAATTTCCGCCAGTGGGGGTCGCTGACGCCCGGGCACCCGGAGCACGGCATGACGCCGGGGGTCGAGACGACGACCGGCCCGCTCGGGCAGGGGTTCGCCAACGGCGTCGGGATGGCGCTCGCCGAGCGCTTCCTCCGCGACCGCCACGGGCCCGAGGTCGTCGACCACCGCGTCTTCGCGATCTGCTCGGACGGCGACCTGATGGAGGGGGTCGCCTCCGAAGCGGCATCGCTGGCGGGACACCTCGGCCTCGGCCGGCTCGTCTACGTCTACGACGACAACGGGATCACGATCGACGGCGCGACCTCGCTCTCCTTCGCGGGCGAGGACGTCGACGCCCGCTTCCGCGCCTACGGCTGGGACGTGCGCGAGGTCGAGGACGTCAACGATCTCGGGGCGCTGATCGCGGCGATCGGCGGCGCCGTCGCCGAGACCGAGGCGCCGTCGCTGGTCCGCGTGCGCTCGGTGATCGGCTATCCGGCGCCCGGCAAGGGCGGCACGCCGAAGGCCCACGGGGCGCCGCTCGGCGCCGAGGAGGTGCGGGCGACGAAGGAGCTGCTCGGCTTCGATCCCGATGCCGCCTTCGTCGTGCCGCCGGGCGCCGCGGCCGCCTACGGGGCGGCGCGCCGCGCCGGGGAGCGCGCCCACCGTGACTGGCGCCGGCGCTTCGGCGAGTGGGCGGAGGCCGACCCGGGCCGCGCCGCGGAGTGGGAGCGCGCCTGGGCGGGGAGGCCGGAGCCGGGCTGGGAGGAGCGCCTGCCGAGGTTCGACCCGCGCGAGGTGGAGAAGCTGGCGACCCGCGCCGCGGGCGGCCAGGTGATGGCGGCGCTCGCCCCGTGCCTGCCGACCAACGTGGGCGGCTCGGCCGACCTGGTCGAGTCGACCAAGACGGTGCTGCCCAGGGCGGGCGACTTCGACCGCGAGGGTCCGGGCGCCAACGTCCACTGGGGCGTCCGCGAGCACGCGATGGGATCCGCCGTCAACGGGCTGGCGCTGCACGGTGGGATCGTCAAGCCCTACGGCTCCACCTTCCTCGTCTTCGCCGACTACATGCGACCGCCGATCCGGCTGTCGGCGTTGATGGGCCTGCCGGTCGTCTGGGTCTTCACCCACGACTCGGTCGCCGTCGGCGAGGACGGGCCGACCCACCAGCCGATCGAGCACTTCGCCGCGCTGCGCGCGATCCCCGACCTGACCGTGATCCGCCCGGCCGACGCCAACGAGACGAGCGACGCGTGGCGGGTCGCGCTCGAACGCGAGGACGGCCCGGTGGCCCTCCTGCTCAGTCGCCAGAACCTGCCGGTGCTCGACCCCGAGCGCGTCCGCGGCCGGGTGGCGAGCGGCGCCTACGTGCTGGCGCCGGAGGGCGACCGCCTCGACGTGATCCTGGTGGCGACCGGGTCGGAGGTCGAGGTCGCGCTCGCCGCCGCGGCCGAGCTGGCCGCCGACGGGGTCGGCGCCCGCGTCGTCTCGATGCCGAGCTGGGAGCTCTTCGACGCGCAGCCCGATGCCTACCGCGACGGCGTCCTCGTCCCCGGCGTGCCCGCGGTCTCGGTCGAGGCGGGGATCGAGCAGGGCTGGTCGCGATACGTCGACGCGAGCGTCTCGATCGAGCGCTTCGGCGCCTCCGCCCCGGGCCCCCACGTCCTCGCCGAGCTCGGCATCACGCCCGCCCGGGACGTGAGGGTTCCGTGGGGAAGGCGTCACGGGGACGGGAGGAGGTGCGGGCTTCCGTCACGGTTCCGCCCGGTTCGTCACGGGTCCACATCGGACGTCGTGGCGGTGATGTGGAGGTGGGACGAGACCGTGACGTCCCAGGGGTCTTCGTCACGGAACCCTGCGCCGAGACGGCCTTTTTGGGCAGGCGGTCGGGGTCCGAAGCCCTCCGGCTGTCGCTTGTTCCGCATACGGGAACAAGCGACGACCGGAGGGCGCGCCGCCTTCGACCGACGGGCGGTCCGTCACTGTTCCTCATGCCTTCGGTCACCTTCGCCCCGGGTCGGGAGGGTGCGTTCGTCGCTTGACCACCATGGGCGTACGAGCGACGAACGCACCCGGGCGAGGTATGAGGAAGTGAGGAGGGACCGTGACCTTCCATGGGTCTTCGTCACGGAAGGCGCGCCTTCCTCACGGACCCTGCGCCCGCGGGCGTCCCGGCCGGTGGGCTCGCAGAAACCGGCCTTCGACTAGCCCTTCGGGCCGGAGACTTTCAGTCCGCCCGAGGTGCGGATGACCGGCTCCCAGACGATCCCGTCGAGCATGTCGGCGGGGCTCACTTCGAGCGCGCCCGCGAGTTTGATCAGCGTTTCCAGTCGCGGCAGGCGCTTGCCGCTCTCCAGCAAGCTGACCTGGGTGCGATGAATCGCGGCCCGAAAGGCGAGTTCCTCCTGGCTGAACCCGGCGGCTTGCCGCAGGTTCACGAGGTTTTCGGCGAAACGCTCAGACATATCCACAACGACATCTTTTGTCTACATCCTGCAAAGCACAATAGGTCTCCTGGGAGTTGGCTCTGTTTCGTCACCCAGCTAGAAATTGTCCGGATGATGCGGGCAGGTTGACGCAGACAAAACGTTACGCTAGCGTCACGTCCAATGGGAAACTTGAACCGACAGCTCAACCTTCTGGTCGCCTTGATGCTGGCCCACGCGACGACACTCGTCCTCCTCGGCGGCCCGCGCGTCGAGGCCGCCTTCGAGGCAGGAGTGATCATCGGCGCGGGCCTGGCGTTGAGCCAGACGCTCGGCGGCTGACCGGCCGAGGCTGCGGCGGCCGACTCGCGGGCGGGTGGCCGTCCGAGATGCGTCCCGGGCGTCTCGTGGCGGCCCCGGCAGGTTGCCCGCTTGCCACGAGACGCCCGGGACGTGAGGGTTCCGTGGGGAAGCGGGCACAGGACGGGAGGAACTCCGGACTTCGGTCACGGTTCTGCCGGGAACGTCACGGGTCCACATCGGGCGGAGGGACGTCCGTGCACTTGTCCCCGCATGAGGGGGACAAGTGCATGACTGGTCACCTGTCCACCCCAGAGGGGGGACAGGTGACCAGTCGGCGTGGGGGGCGATGTGGAAGCGGGACAGGATCGTGACGTTCCATGGGTCTTCGTCACGGGACCTGCGCCGCCAAGGCGCTCCGTCGGGTGGGTTCGCAGAGAGTTCCCGTCGGCGGAACGAAGTGCGAGCTCGCCGGGCGGAGGCGGCCCTCTGCTCCGGGGCTGACCGGGAGCGTTCGCGCCGCTCACCCGAGCCGCGGGACCGGGTCTCTGGTCGGCCGACCGCTGGCTATTCGGCCGGGGCGGCCGGGGGCGCTTCGGGGAGTTCGACGACGACTTCTTCGACCGGGGCCGGGGTTTCGCTCGTCACCGGGGCGGGTTCCGGTTCCGGTTCGGGTTCGGGCGCCGGTTCGGGTTCGGGGGCGACTTCCGTTTCGCCTTCGACTTCGACTTCGCCTTCCGGTTCGGGCGCTTCGACTTCGACTTCTTCGCCTTCGTCCGTTTCTTCTTCGCCGGGTTCGCCTTCGCCGCCCGGTTTGGTGGTCGAGGTCGATTTGCCGGGACGGCCGACGGAGGAGCCCGACGATTCGCCGGTGCCAGGTTC
>DASZUH010000133.1:0-10936 GCA_035547715.1 Solirubrobacterales bacterium | reverse complement strand
TTTCGAGGAGTCCGAGAACTTGATCCAGCAGTGGTCGGGCGCGACGCCGGCCACCTCGACCAGCGCCTGCTCGATCCGCTTGGCGATCTCGGCCTTCTGCTCGTCGGAGCGGCCCTCGTACCAGTGGACCTCGACGAACGGCATCGGCGGGGGCGCCGCCGCTAGGCGAGCGCCGGCTCCAGTTCGGCCTCGAGGCGACGCTTCGGCATCGCGCCGACGATTTTCTTCGTCATCTGGCCGTCCTTGAAGAGGATCATCGTCGGGATCGACAGGACTTCGTACTGTGCCGCCGTCTGCTGGTTATCGTCGACGTTGAGGCTGAGGATCTTCAGGTCCTCGCGCTCGGAGTCGATCTCCTCGAGCACCGGGTGGACGACGCGGCAGGGGCCGCACCACGGGGCCCAGAAGTCGACGAGGACGGCGCCCTCGGCGTCAAGGACATCGGATTTGAAGGTCGCGTCGGTTACGTCGGCCAGATTTCCACTCACGGTGATCGCTCTCCTGAGATCGCGGTTGGAAGCGTTTAGAAGCTCAATACTTCAAAAAGTATAGCGCCCCCTGGAGGGCGCTCCAAGGGTAGCGGTACCCGCCTACGCCTCTTCCACCGTCGGCTCTTCGCGCGGGCGCTCGGCCCGCTGCACGTGGTGGGAGCCGAAGCGCAGGCGGGGGAGCTGGAAGACCGCCTCGGCGACGATCGCGCCGTCCATCTTCGACTCGCCGTGGCGGCGGTCGCGGAAGACGATCGGCACCTCGACCACGCTGAAGCCGAGCTGGATCGCGCGGTAGGTCATCTCGACCTGGAAGGCGTAGCCGCGGACCTCGATCGAGTCGAGGTCGATCGCCTCGAGTACCTCCCGGCGGAAGCATTTGAAGCCGCCGGTCAGGTCGTGCACGTCGACCCCGAGGACGAGCCGCGAGTAGACGCTGCCGCCGCGGCTGATCAGCCGCCGCATCGCGCCCCAATCGCTGACCCCGCCGCCGGGGACGTAGCGGGAGCCGATCACGAGGTCGGCGGTGCGGGCCGCGTCGAGCAACCGCGGCAGGTAGGCCGGATCGTGGGAGAAGTCGGAGTCCATCTCCAGCACCAGCCCGGCCCCCGAGGCGAGCGCCCGCCGGAACCCGGCGATGTAGGCGGGGCCGAGCCCTTCCTTCTCGCGCCGGTGGAGGACGCTGACGTTGGCGTGGCGTTCGGCAAGCCGGTCGGCACGCTCACCGGTGCCGTCGGGCGAACCGTCGTCGACGATCAGGATCCGCGCGTCGGCGGGCAGGTTGCCCCGCACCGCGGCGACGAACGGTTCGATGTTCTCGGCCTCGTTATAGGTCGGCAGCACCAACCAGGCGGGCCCTCTGTTCGGCTCTGTCATCGGTTTCGATCGTATTCCTGGTGGATTAATGCCCGGATAAAGCGAATTAAGCGCGAGATTGGAGACCGGGTCGTTAATTTCTTCCCGATGACGAACGGAGAGATCGCCGCCGCCCTGGAGGAACTGGGGGTCCTCTACGAGCTCGACGGCGCGGTCCGCTATCGCGTCCTCGCCTACTCCACCGCCGCCAAGGCGATCCGCGAAAGCCCGGTCTCGGTCGAGGAGCTGGCGCGGGCCGGGCGGGCGACCGAGATCCCCGGCGTCGGCAAGACGCTGGCGGAAAAGATCGACGCCCTGCTCGCCACCGGCGAAATCCCCGCCGCGGCCAAGCTGAAGGCGAAATTTCCGGCGACGCTGGTCGAAGTGACGCGGGTCCCCGGGATCGGGCCGAAGACCGCGCGGCTCCTCTGGGAGGAACTGCACGTCGCCTCGCTCGAGGACCTGAAGAAGGCCGCCGAGGAAGAGAAGATCCGCCACGTCAAAGGGCTCGGGCCGAAAGCCGAGGAAAACGTGCTGGCCTCGCTCGCCCGCCTGGGCGAGCCGGGCGAGGGGCCGGGGCGGCTCCTGCTCTCGACCGTGCGCCCGATCGCCGAGGAGCTGGCCGCGGCGCTGCGCGGGCACCCGGGCGCGCACCGGGTCGAGGTCGCCGGATCGGTCCGCCGCTGGGCCGACACCTGCAAGGACATCGACATCATCGCCACCGCCGAGGAGCCGAAGGTGCTGGCCGAATTCCTCGCCGGCCACGCGCTGGTCGCCGCGGCGGGCAAACCGAGCGACAAAGGCCTCCGCGCGCAGACCCACAATGGCATCTCGGTCGACCTGCGGATCGTCCCGCTGGCCGCCTTCGGCAACCTGCTTCAGCACTTCACCGGCTCCCAGGCCCACAACGTGCAGCTGCGCGAGGACGCGGTGAAGCGCGGCCTCTCGGTCTCCGAGCACGGGATCACCGACACCGAGACCGACGAGGTGACCCTCTGCGAGACCGAGCACGAGGTCTACGAGCGGCTCGGCTACGCGTACATCGAGCCCGAGCTGCGCGAGGGGCGCGGCGAGCTGAAGGCGGCGCGCGAAGGCAAGCTGCCGAAACTGGTCGAGCTCGGCGACGTGCGCGGCGATCTGCACGCCCACACGACGCTGTCGGACGGGCGCAACACGCTCGCGGAGATGGCGGCGGCGGGGCGCGAGCGCGGCTACGCCTACATGGCGATCACCGACCACTCGGCCAGCCACGGCTTCGGCGACGACGTCCAGCCCGACCGGCTGCGGCAACGGATCGAGGAGGTGCGGGCCTGGAACGCCGAGCACGGCAGCCGCCGCTTCCGCCTCCTGGTCGGCTCGGAGATCAACATCGGCCTCGACGGCTCACTCGACTACCCGGAGGATCTGGTCGCCGAGCTCGATTGGGTCGTGGCCAGCGTCCATACCTCCTTCAACCTCTCCGAAAAAGACATGACGTCGCGGGTCATCGCCGCGATCGAAGACCCGAACGTCGACTGCATCGGCCACCTCACCGGTCGCCTGATCGGTCGCCGCGAGCCCTACGCGATCGACGTCGAGGCCGTGGCCGCGGTGGCCGCCCGCACCGGCACGATGATCGAGATCAACGGCAACCCCAACCGCCGCGACCTGAACGACCGCCACGCCCGCCTCGCCGCCGAAGCCGGCGTCCGCATCGTCCTCGACACCGACGCCCACGGTGTCGACACCCTCGGCAACATGGTCTACGCCGTCGCCACCGCCCGCCGCGCCTGGCTGACCAAGGCCGACGTGGCGAACACCCGCCCCTGGTCGGAGTTCAAGAAGCTCTTGACGAGGTGAGCGTCTGCATTTACCCCCGGTGGGCGGGGGTAAATGCAGACGCTAAAGCGCGTTGAGGCGGTCGCTGCGCAGGCCGGGGGTGCGGACCAGCTCGATCGGCCTGAGGGCCGAGTTGGGGACGACGAAGAAGCGGACGCCGTCGCGCTCCTCGATCGCCTGGACCGCCGCCTCGCGGGTGCGCCAGGAGAGGGAGACGATCAGGGCGTAGCCGGTGCCGATGATCGCGACGCCGGGGAAGAAGAGGCCGAGGCCGCCGGCGATGATCGCGGTGAGGGCGATCGGCCAGAGGCGCCCGATCGCGATCCGGGCGGGTGACTCGGAGGGGAGGGAGGTCGCCGTCTTCGCCCGGGCGAGCGGGTCGCGCATGTCCGCGCGGGCGCGCTCGGGGCGTCCCAGCCAGAAGCCGACGATCAATGAGATCGCCCACCAGGCGAGGGCGACGATGACGGTCGTCGCGCTCGGTTCGCCACCGACGGCGATCGCGCTGATCGCCCCGAGCACGGTCGCCTCGGCGCCGGTGACGAAGACGGTGAAGCGCAGCAGGTCGGTGTAGGGCACCCGGGCGGGCCCTCGCTACCCGGCGAGCCAGGCGAGCATCTCGAGCCAGCCGGCGGGATCGTCGACGGTGACGTCGGACTCCTCGGCGATCTCCGGCGGCCCCTCGGCGGAGAGGACCCCGACCCGCACCGCGGCGACCAGCTCGCCGGCGTCGCGGAGCTCGCCGAGGCGGCGGAAGGCGTCCACGTCGGTGCGGTCGTCGCCCGCGTAGACGACCCGGTCGATCCCGTCGCCCGCCAGCAGCGAGGCGACCGCGGCGTCCTTGCCGCCGCCGCCCATCGGCCGCAGCTCCAGCACCTTGCGTCCCCAGTGGGGTTCGAGCCCGGCGCGACCGGCGTCGACCGCGATCTCCCGCGCCGCCGCCTCGGCCGCCGTCTCGTCGTCGGCGCCGCGCCAGTGGATCGCCTGGATCGGGCCCTTGTCCTCGACCCGCAGCCCGGCCGCGGTGAGGCGCTCCGCCGCGACCGTCGCGAGGAACTCGGCGGCGTCGCGCTCGCGCCCGTCGATCGACGGGTCGGGGCTGACCTCGGCCTCGCCGGGCATCATCAGCTCCAGCCCGTGGTTGCCCGCGTAGGCGATCGTGTCGAGGCCGATCAGCCCCCGCACGTCGAGCGTGCGCCGGCCCGACACCGCGCCGACCAGCGCATAGCGTTCGGTCAGCCGCACCAGCACGTCGCGCGCCTCGTTCGGCAGCGCCGCTTCCTCGGCGCGCTCGACGATCGGCGCCAGCGTGCCGTCGAAGTCGGTCAGGATCGCCGTCCGCGCGGGCTCGGCCCGGAGCGGCTCGAGCAGCGCCTGCCAGGCCGCCCGGGTGGTCTCGGATTTGCCCGCCATCCACCCTTAGTATCGCCGCATGCCGGATTCAAACGCGGCGGCCCGCCGAAACGAGCTGCTGCGACTGGCCGCGATCGGCACCGCGGCGGGCGCCTTCAGCGGCCTCTTCGGGGTCGGCGGTGGCACGATCATCGTCCCCCTGCTGATCTTCTGGTTCGGCTTCGGCGAGCGGCTCGCGACCGGCACCAGCCTCGCCGCGATCGTCATCGTCGGCAGCCTCGGGGCGGTCGCCCAGGGCGGCATCTACGGCAACGTCCACGTGGTGACGGGGCTCCTGCTGGCGATCCCGGCGGTCGTCGGCGTCGTCGGCGGCACCGCGATCCAGCAACGGATCCCGCAGCGCGCCGTCTCCTACCTGTTCGCCCTGCTCCTGGTCGCGGTGGCAGTCGACCTCATTCTCAAGTGAGGGAGAGACCATGAACGACGTCCTCGCCGTACTCGTCTGCCTCGCCGGGGGGATGGCCGGCGGCCTGGTCGGGGTCGGTGGCGGCATCCTCTTCGTGCCCGCGCTGACCGTCTTCATCGGGCTCGGCCAGGTCGAAGGCGAGGCGACCTCGCTGCTGATGATCGTGATCGTCGCCCTCGTCGGCACCCACCGCCAGCGCGGCTACGGCAACGTGCGGATGCGCGAGGCGCTGATCATCGGCGCGCTCTCGCCCGTCGGGGTGCTGGTCGGCGTCGCCGCCTCGAACCTCCTGCCGGAGCGCGCCCTGCAACTCGCCTTCGCCGCCCTGGCGCTCTTCATGGCCGCGCATCTGGTCCGTCGCGCCCGCGCCGCGTGACCCATCCTCTACGCTGAACTCGTGGATTCTTTGCGTTGGGAAGCCGACCTCCCCAAGCTCCGCTCCCCGGTCATGGTCTGCGCCTTCCGCGGCTGGAACGACGCGGCGGCGGCCGCCTCGACCGCCCTGGCGGCGATCGGCAACTCGCTCGACGCGGAACTGGTCGCCTCGATCGACCCCGAGGAGTACTTCGACTTCCAGTCGACGCGGCCGACGATCACGATGGCGGCGGGTGAGACGCGCCGGATCGAGTGGCCGGAGAACAACCTGATCGCGGTACGGGTGCCCGCCGCCGACCGTGACCTGGTGCTGCTCGACGGCACCGAGCCGAACCTCAGGTGGCGCACCTTCGCCGAGGCCGTGACGACCGCCGCCGACGCGCTCGACGTCGGGCTGGTGATCACGCTCGGCTCGCTGATCGCCGAGGTCTCCCACACCCTGCCGGTGCCGATCACCGGCCTCGCCTCCTCCTCGGAGCTGGTCGACGAGCTCGACCTCGAGCGCTCCAACTACGAGGGCCCGACCGGGATCGTCGGCGTCGTCCACGACCTCTGCCGGCAGACCGGCATCGACTCCGCCTCGCTCTGGGCCGCGGTGCCCCATTACGTCGCCGCCGTCCCCAATCCGAAGGCGGCGCTGGCGCTGCTGCGCCGGCTCGAGGGGATGACCGGGATCGCCGTCGAGGCGTCCGAGCTGGAGGAGGAAACGACCGACTACGAGGAGCAGATCGGCCGCGCCGTCGCCGCCAACCCGGAGATCGAAGAGCTGGTCGAACGGATCGAGGCCGAACAGGTCGACATGCTGGCCGACGATGGCGACGAGCTGCCGTCGGCCGATTCGATCGCGCGCGAGTTCCAGCGCTTCCTCCGCCAGCGCGGCGGCGAGCAGTCCTGAGTCAGCTTTCGGCCGCCGGGCAGATGAGCCGGTAGTCGCACCAGCTGCACACCGTGGGCGACGGGCGCGGCTCGAAGTCCTGCGACAGCACGCCCTCGCCGACCGTGACCACGGTGCGCTCGACCCGCTCGGCGTCGTCGGGCCTGGTCGGCGCGGGAATTTTCTCCGCGTCGAGCACGTAGTCGTAGGAGGCGTAGGCGGCCTCGATCTCCCAGGCCTCGCGCGCCGCCATCCGGTAGAGCGCCAGCTGCAGGTCGGAGTCGAGGTCCTCTTCGGTCTTCCGTTCGCCGGTCTTGTAGTCGATCAGCTCGTAGTCGCCGTCGGGCAGGCGGTCGACCCGGTCGACCCGGCCGCGCACGTGGTGGTCGGCGACCTTGAAGTCGAATTTGCGCTCCAGCCAGACCGGCTCGGACTCCGAGACCCGTTCGCGCTCCCAGTAGAGGCGGAGCGCCTCGCGGCCGCGGTCGCGGTACTGCATCTCGTCGTCGGAGCCGCCGAAGCCGCCGCGCCGCCAGCCCGCCTCGAAGAGCCGGTTCAGCGTGCGCAGCTCCTCGCCCGGCTCGGGCGGCTCCTTGTGGAAGCGTTCGAGCACGTTGTGCATGAGGATCCCGAAGCGCTGGTTGATCGTCGGCTCCTGCGGGATGCCGAAGACGCGGGCGAACTTGTACTTCAGCGGGCAGGTCAGGTAGAGGGTCAGGTCGGAGGCCGAGAGGCTGAGGCGGCCGTCGCCGCGGCGCGGCAGGAAGGCCTCCAACGAGGGCTCCTCGCGGGCCGCGATCAGTCGCAGCCGGCGGCCGCGCTCGGCTTCGGAGTCGAGCAGGTAGGCGTCGAGCGAGGAGGCGTCGAGCTCGGCCTGCTGCTCGGGCGTCGCCACCTGGCGCAGGAGGCCGTTGACCGCCTCGATCGCCTCCGCCATCCGCTCCTCGCCGGGGCGCTGGGCGAGCGCCGCCAGCTTCAGCAGCTCCAGGTAGCGGGCGATCGCGCGGTTGACGTCGATCGCGGTGTCGAGGCGCGGCTCCGACAGCTCGCGGCCGGCCCGCCAGCTCGCCTCGAGCACCTGCTCGCGGAGGCTGCGGTAGGTCGCGTGGAGGCCCTCGGCGGGGCCGAAGAGCTCCTCCTCGTGCTCCTCCTCGGCGGTGTCGGGCGAGGAGGCGAGTGCTTCGGCGTAGGCGCGGCCGGGACGGGGAGCGTCCTCGCCGCCGGCGAGCCGCGAGAGCACCAGCTCGGTGCGGGCGGGCCAGCCGATCCGGCGCCAGTCGGCCTCGGCCTCGAGCCCGAGAGCGAAGACGTGGTCGAAGCCGAGCCCCTTCACCGCGCCCGTCGCCAGCCCGACCACGGCGCCGGGCGCGGGCGGCTCCTCGCCGCCGGTCGGCTCGACCCCCGCCTCGGCGACGGCCGAGAGGTAGGCGACGAAGCCACGGGTCGAGCCGTGCGGTTCGCGACGCGCCCAGGCGGTCGCCAGCTCGGCCAGGCGGGAGAGGCCGAGGAGGCGCTCGGCGACCTCGGGCTGGGCGGCGAAGAGGCGCTGGCGGCGCAGCCCGACCGCCTCGATCAGGCGGCGCACGAAGACGTCGGCGCGGCGCTCCTCCATCGCCCCGGCGGCGTTGCCGTAGAGCTTGAGGAAGGTCTGGATCCGCTCCCGCGCCTCGGGCTGGAACTGGGGCGAGTCGAGGGCCGCCTCGCAGCCCGCGACCATGTCGAGCTTGCGCCGGCGGGCGATCGTGGTGAGGCGGGCGAGGTCGCCGGGGCGCAGCTCGACCGGCGGGCGGGTGAGGGCGCGGGCGGCGGCGGCCGAGTCGTCGGGGTCGGCGAGGACGCGCAGCCAGGCGATCGCGTCGCGCACCTCGGCGCGCTGGAAGAGCGCGGTCGGCCCGGCAAGGTGGAAGGGGATGCCACGCTCCTCCATCGCCGCGGCCACCGCGCCGCCCTCGCGCGCGGGATCCGGGAGGAGCACGCAGATGTCGTCGGCGCGGCGGCCGCCGGCGAGCAGGTGCTCGACCTCGCGCGCCGTCGCCTGCGCCTGCGCGCGCTCGTTGGTGCAGCGCCAGAAGCGCAGCTTCGGCTCGCGGAAGCGGTGCTCGAGCGTCACCACCTCGCCGGCGGGGTGGAGGGCGCGGTACCAGTCGGCGAGCTCACCGGGCTCCCCGTCGGCGCTCGCCTCCAGGGCGAAGAGCTGGTTCGGGTTGTCGCTCGCGAGGCCCTCGAGCAGCGCCCGCTGCGCCGGCGTCGACTCCTCCAGCTCGTCGACCATCACCTGGGCGAAGCGGGCCGCGATCGCCCCCCGCACGTCGGGCCGTTCCACCAGCATGCAGTCGAGCGCGAGGAAGACGTCGCCCCGGTCGAGGCTCCCGGACTCGGCGAGGATCCGGTCGTGGGTCGTGTAGAGCTCGGCGAACTCGAGCTCGCGCGCGGCGGTCTCGCGGTCGGCTTCGCCGGTCGCCTCCGCGGCCTGGCGCTCGGCCCGCTCGGCGAGGCTGGTCGGCCCGATCCGCTCGGCCTTCAGCCGGTCGATCCGCGCCAGCAGGCGGGCCAGCAGGCCGGCCGGGTTGCCGCGGATCTCGTGGCGGCGCAGCGGCAGCGAGTCGAAGCGCTCAAGCAGGACCGCCAGCCGCTCGGCCCGGCCGAGCACGTCGAAGAAGGGGTCGAGGCCCGCCGCCTCGGCGTGCTCGCGCAGGAGACGCTCGCCGAGCTCGTCCCAGGAGCCGACCCAAAGCTCGTCGTAGGGACCCTCGAGCAGGGCCTCGCAGTGTTCGCGCAGCCGTCGCGCGGTGCTCCGGCGGGCGCCGAAGACGAGGATCCGCTCCGCCGCGGTCCCGGCCGCCGCGAGGTCGGCGAGCCGCCGCGCCAGCAGCTCGCTCTTGCCCGTGCCGGCCGCGCCGAGCACGAGCAGGGGGCCGTCGACGTGCGCGGCGGCGCGCCGCCGCCCGTCCGCCTCACCCGTCGCAGTCGGTTCGGTCTGACGCATCGTCCAAAGCTAGCGCTCTGGAGCGGGCGCCCCGTCACTAGAGTCTCCGGCCCATGGATGTCTTCGCCGCCGATTGGCCCGGGATCTGTCGCCGTATCGTCGCCGCCCAGCGACGGATCTTCGACGAAGTGGTGACGAGCGCAGAACGGACGCACTACGACGGCGTCGGCGAGGGTGGCGACCACACGCTGGTGATCGACCGTCGCTGCGAGGACGAGGTCTTCGCCGAGCTGGAGAGGCTGGGCGCCGCAGGCGCCTCGTTCGTCGCCGTCTCCGAGGAGCGCGGCGAAGTCGTCTTCGGCGACGGCGGCCCGGCCCGGGTGGTCATCGACCCGATCGACGGCTCGCTGAACGCGCGGCGCACGATCCCCTCGCACAGCCTCAGCATCGCGGTCGCCGCGGGCGACTCGATGGCCGACGTCCGGTTCGGCTTCGTCCACGATTTCGGCGCCGACGACGAGTTCATGGCGACGCTCGGCGAGGGCGCGACGCTCGGCGGCGCCGCGGCGAAGGTGGCGGCCGGCAACGGGCGGCTCGAGGTCGTCGGCCTGGAGTCGGCGGAGCCGGACTGGGCCGTCCCGGCGCTGCAGTCGCTCGCCGGGAACGTCTATCGGCTGCGGGTGGTCGGCTCGATCGCGATCACCGCCTCCTACGTCGCCGCGGGCCGCTTCGACGCCTTCCTCAGCCTGCGACCCTGCCGCTCCGTCGACGCCGCCGCGGCCCAGCTGATCGTCCGCGAGGCGGGCGGCGCCGTCGGTTTCGGCGACGGCGCACTCGAGGACGCGCCGCTCGACCTCAGCGCCCGCTTCCACATGGTCGCGGCCCGCGACGCCGAGGCCCTCGCCGCCGTCCGCGCCGCCCAGATCGCCTGAGTCACGAAAGACGCGCGTCGACTTTCCGTTGCCATGCAACGGAAAGTAAACACAGGTCCCCTTGAGCGGATCAACTCGCGTTCTCGCCTGTAACCGAAGGCGTACCAGCGTTTACAAACATCTGTTCGTTGGAACGTATGTTCGCTAGACTCGGCGCCGCCGAGCACTTCCTACCAAGAATTAAGGAGTACATCTTTCATGGCAGAGAACACCAGCAACGGCACCACCGCCTCGAAAACGCAGGCCAAACGCGCGACGACCGAAGTGAAGAAATCGACCGCCAAAGCGACGAGCGCGACGAAAAAAGCCGCGACCAGGACCGCGGCCGCGGAGAAGAACCAGGCGCAGGCGATCATCGAGTCCGCCGTCGACTTCCCGGTCGGCGCCGTGCTGTCGGTGAGCGACAAGGTCGGCGAGATCGTCGACCCCTGGACCTCCCGCACCAAGGCCGAAAGGGAGCTCAGGTCCTACCGCCGCAAGATCGAAAAAGCGGCCAGGCGGACCGAGCGCCGCGGCACCACCGCCCGCAAACGGGCGACCTCCGAAGCCCGCAAGACGCGCAGGGCCGTCGAGCGCGACGTGCGTAAACGGCAGAAGGCCGTGACCTCGACCGCCACGTCGACCTTCAAGACGGGCCGCCACGAAGTCGAGCGCCGCGTGAAGCAGGTCTCCGACCAGATCGCCGCCCTCCGCTAGGCGGTTGATTCCGCGGTCGGGCGTCGGGCCGGGCCTGTGGTTCGGGGCGCGGCGGCCGTCCGAGATCCTGGGGTGGCGGTTCGGGGCGGGAGCGGCCGTCCGAGTTGCGTCCCGGGCGTCTCGTGGCGGCCCTGGCAGGTTGTGGCCGCCACG
>DASZUH010000132.1:0-2309 GCA_035547715.1 Solirubrobacterales bacterium | reverse complement strand
GGCCACAACCTGCCAGGGCCGCCACGAGACGCCCGGGACGCACCTCGGACGGCCGCCACGCCCGCGAGGCACGGGCCGAGGGGCGCCGGCTTGCAGCACCCGTCGAAACCAAGCGGCGAGGCGCCTCGGACCGCCGGTCCGAGATCGCGCCCGCGAAGCCGGCCGGCTCTACGCGGCAGCCGCCGCGGTGCGGGCTTCGGCGGCCTCCTCGGCGGAGGCGACCAGCTCGCGGACGAGCTCCTCGAGGGCGCCGGACTGCTCCGGCGTCAGCCGCAGCTCGCCGTCGGCGTAGGCGTCCTGCGCCCGCGGAAAGGGGAATTCGCGCTCCAGCACGCGGCCGCCGAGGGCGCCGAGCACTTTGCGGGTCTCGGCCTGTGCCCAGACCGCGCCGAACATCCCGGTCGAGGCGCCGATCACGGCCGCCGGGGTGCCCATCAGGGCGCTCTCGCCGGCCGGGCGCGAGGCCCAATCGAGGGCGTTCTTGAGCGCCCCCGGGATCGAGCTGTTGTACTCGGGGGTGGCGATGAGGACCGCGTCGGCGGCGCGCATCCGCTCGCGCAGATCGGCGACCGCGTCCGGGGTCTCGCCCGCCTCCTCGAGGTCGGGATCGTAGGCCGGGATCTCCGCCAGGCGCTCGAAGACCTCGAGTTCCACCCCGTCGGGCAGCCGCGCGGCGGCTGCCCGCAGCAGGGCGGCGTTATAGGAGTCCCGGCGCAGGCTTCCGGATATGCCGAGGACCCTCATGACTAGGCCTCCCGGGCGACGAGCTCGAGGTCGACGTTGATCGCGACCTCCCACTCGAGGACCTGGCCGCCGCTCGGCAGGTCGGCGTTGAACTCGATGCCGTATTCCCGCCGGTCGACCGCGGTCGAGACCGAGAGGGCGACGCGGGGGTTGCCGCCGAGGTCGGCGGGGAGCTCGCCGAAGCGGCCGGTCGCCTCGACCTCACGGGTGTTCCCCTTGATCGTCAGCTCGCCGGCGAGGCGGACGGTGCCGTCGTCGGCGACGTCGAGGCGGGTCGAGCTGAAGGTCAGCTTCGGGAAGCGCTCGGCGTCGAAGAAGTCCGGGGCCATCAGGTGGCCCTTCAGCTGGGCCTCGTCGATGTCGATCGAGGCGACGTCGACCGAGCCCTCGAGCTTCGGCTCGCCGCCGCCGGTCAGCGTCGCCTCGTAGGAGTCGAAGCCGCTGCGGAACGTCGCGACGTTGTTGTGGGTGACCGCGAAGGTGATGGAGGAGTGGACCGGGTCGACGGTCCAGGTCCCGGTCGGGACCTTCTGGTTGACGGTGTCGGTGCTCATTTGCTCGCCTTTCGTTTCTTTGGCGTCGGGAGTCGTTTCGAAGTTAATTGACGCAGAAACGATCTTACCAGAAATACTTGAGGGAACAACTATTGACCTGACAAGTACCATGTGTCATTATTTCGTCCATGGCCACCGATTCGTCCACCCTCACCGCAGACGGCGCCATCGCCGCCGCCGCGGACGTTCGCGCCGAACAGCGCAACCCGCTCGGCACCTGCTCGCCCCATCACCAGGCCTGGCGCTCGCTCGCCCAAACCCACGCCGCGGTCTCGGGCCGCCTTCAGGAGGCGCTCGCCGCGGCCGAGTTGCCGCCGCTCGCCTGGTTCGAGATGCTGGCGGCGATCGCCGCCTCCGACCAGGGGCGGATGAAGATGGGCGACCTCGCCGAGGCGCTCGTCATCACCCGCGGCGGCCTCACCAAGCTGGTCGACCGGCTGGTCAAGGCCGGCCTGATCGAGCGCACCTTCTGCGAGACCGACCGCCGCGTCAGCTACGCGACGCTCCTCCCGGCGGGTAGCCAACTGCTCGAAGAAATGGTCCCGGTCGTCTCCGCCGAGCTCGAGCTCACCTTCGCCGCCCGCCTTTCCGAGCGTCAGGCCGACGAGCTGCGCACGACGCTCGACTCGGTCCGCGGCTCTGCCTGCAGCGGCGACTGACGCGCTCCCCGTCCGCGCGATCGGCGCGGCGTGGGGGTGGGGGTGGGGGTTGGGTGGGTGATTCCGGGGACGGCGGCGCAAGCTGGCGCGGGGGGAAGGGACGCGGCCGTCCCGTCCACGACCCTGGCGGGCTGTGGCCGTGGCCGGGACGGCCGAGGGTGCGGGGAGAGGGTCACGGGTCCGGCCGTCCCCGTGGATGCTCACCGGGTCGGGACGCCACGGGCGCGCAGGGTCCGTGACGAAGGCGCAGGGTCCGTGACGAAGACCCATGGAACGTCACGGTTCATTATCACCTGTTCATACCTCGCCCGGGTGCGTTCGTCGCTTGACCGCCTATGGTGGTCACGCGACG
>DASZUH010000131.1:0-5044 GCA_035547715.1 Solirubrobacterales bacterium | reverse complement strand
TCTCGTGGCGGCCACAACCTGCCGGGGCCGCCACGAGACGCCCGGGACGCACCTCGGACGGCCGCCGCGGTCGCGAGTCGCCGCCGGGACGCCGCGACCCCCCTCGGCCAACCGCGCCCTCAGCCCGTCGGCCCGAAGCGCTCGGTGCGGATCCGGTCGGGGCTGTAGCCGGCGGCGAGGAGCATCTGCGTCATCGGCTCGACGAAGCGGTCCGAGCCGCAGACGAAGGCGAGGCCCGAGGGGAATGCCTCGGCGTCGATCAGGCCGGGGAAGATGCGGCCCAGGTGGACGCGGGAGAGGCCCGGGGTCGGGACGCCCTCGAGTTCGCGGGTGAGGGCGACGATCGCGTCGTCGCCGAGCTCGTCGGCGTAGATGACTTCGCGACGGGTGCGGGCCGAGTAGAGGAGGCGCATCGGCAGGTCGGGGGCGGTGCGGCGGCGGTGGCGCAACATGCACATCAGCGGCACGACGCCGGAGCCGCCGCCGATCAGGAGCACCGGCTCCTCCCCGCGCCAGACGAAGTAGGAGGCGAAGGGGCCACGGACCTCGACCTGGTCGCCCTCGACGAGGACGTCGTGGAAGTAGGTCGAGACCTCGCCGCCGTCGAGGCGGTCGATGGTCAACTCGACCACGCCCTCGTCGAGTGGCGAGGAGGCGATCGAGTAAGAGCGCTCGGCGCGGTAGCCGTCCGGCGCGGTGAGGCGGACGTCGTAATGCTGGCCGGGCAGGTGCGGGATCCACATCGGCAGCCGCAGGCGGAAGGTCTTGGCGCGCGGCGTCTCGACCCGGATCTCCTCGACGTCGGCGATCTGCCGGCGGCCCGGCGCCCGCTGGGACACGGCGGTCAGTCCGTCCAATACCGCTCCTCTTTCCACGGGTCGCCGTGGTTGTTGTAGCCGTTGGCCTCCCAGAAACCGGGCTCGTCGTGGTCCATGATCCGCAGCCCGCGCACCCACTTGGCACTCTTCCAGAAGTAGAGGTGCGGGACGAGGAGGCGGGCCGGGCCGCCGTGCTCGCGCGGCAGCGGCGCGCCCTCGTGCTCGGTGACGACCCAGGCACGGCCGCCGGTCAGCTCTTCGAGCGCCACGTTCGTCGTGTAACCGCCGTAGGAGTGGGCCATCGAGAAGGCGCCCTCGGGCTTCGCCGATTCGAGCAGGACGTCGACCGAGACGCCGCGGAAGCTCGTGTCGAGCTTCGACCACTTGGTGACGCAGTGGATGTCGCAGGGGACCTCTTCGGACGGCAACCGCGCGAATTCGTCCCAGCTCCACTCGAGCTCGTTGCCGACCATGCCGTCGATCCGGAAGCTCCATTCGGCGGGCTCGATCCGCGGCGTCGGCCCGGCGGTGAGGACGGGGAAGCCGGTCTCCAGGTACTGCCCCGGCGGCAGGCGGTTGCGGCCCTGACCGTGAGGGCGACCGACGAAGCCGCGCGAGACGAACCCCGGTCCTTCAGTCGCCATCGGGCGAAGATACCGCCCCCTCGGCGCGCCGCAAGTCGGCCGGGGTGTTGACGTTGAAGAAGACGCGGGCGGGGTCGCCGAACGGGGCGAGCTCCTCGTCGAGGAGGCGCGGGGCGAGCGCCGCGACCGTGCGCCGCAGCGGCTCCTCCCGCGCGAGCGCGTCCTCGAGGCGAGGCAGCAGCGCGGGCGTCCAGCGGGCGACGAGCGGCTGCGCCGCGCCGCCCGGAGCCGGGACGACGAGCGGCTCGGGAGCGCCGGCGAGCAGGCGCAGGAGCGCCGGCGGCACGAACGGGAAGTCGCAGCCGACGACGACCAGCGGCGCGCCGGCGTGGCGGAGCGCCGCGACGATCCCGGCGAGCGGATGGGTCGGCTCCGGGGGCTCGACGACCACATCGACCTCGTCGAGCGCCGGAGCGATCGTCTTAGGGCCCGTCCGCCGGGCCAAAGGACGACCGCGTAGCTCGCTCCCCCCCTTGGCGACGACGAAGGCGTCGATCCCCGCCGCGGCCAAGGCCGCGAGCGGGTAGGCGATCAGCGGCCGCCCGGCGAGCAACGCCGTCGCCTTGGCACCCCCGAGCCGGCTGCCGCGGCCGCCCGCCAGGACGGCTCCCCGGGCGTCGGTCAGCGCCGGTCGCCGCTCTCAGCCGACATCGGCGAGGACCGGGACGAAGGACGACGCCTCGGAGATCGGCCGCACGTCGACCGCGATCACCTTGTACTCCGGGCAGGAGGTGTTGACGTCGGCCGACTGGCCGACCAGCAGGTTCGTCCGCGTCTCGGGAAAGTGGAAGGTGGTGAAGACGTGGCCGGGCTCGATCCGCTCGGTCACCTTCGCCTCGACTTCGATCCGCCCGACCCGGCTGCGCACCGACACCCGGTCGCCATCGCCGATCCAGAGCCGCTCGGCGTCGAGCGGGTGGATCTCGAGCACGTCGCGGTCGACCAGCTCGGCGTTGCCGGTGCGCCGCGTCATCGTTCCGGCGTTGTAGTGCTGGAGGATCCGCCCGGTGACGAGGATCAGGGGGAAGTCCTCGTCGGCGGCGTCGCCCGGCGCCTTGTAGGGCAGCGCGGCGAAGTGGCCGCGCCCGCCGGGGCGGTCGAAGACGGTGTCGTAGAGCGTCGGCGAGTCGGAGCCGTCCGCCCGCACCGGCCACTGCAGGCCGCGGCGGCCGAGCCGCTCGCGACCGACCCCGGCGTAGTCGGGCGTCAGCCGGGCCACCTCGTCGAGCGCGTCCCAGGGGCTGTCCCAACCCATCTCGTGGCCGAGCCGGCGCGACACCTCGCCGATGATCTCGAAGTCGGTCCGCGCCTCCCCGGGCGGGTCGATCACCGGTTCGACGATCTGGAAGCGGCGCTCGGCGTTGATGAACGTGCCTTCCTTTTCGAGGAAGGCGGAGGCGGGCAGGACGACGTCGGCGAACTTCGTCGTCTCGTTCTCGAAGATCTCCTGGCAGACCAGGAACTCGAGGTTCCCGAGCGCGGCGGCGACGTGGGCGGTGTCGGGATCGGTCTGGGCGACGTCCTCACCGAAGATGTACATCGCCTTCAGCTCGCCGGCGACCGCGGCATCGAACATCTGCGGGATCGTCAGCCCTTTGCGGCGCGAGAGCGGCGCGCCCCAGGCGCCTTCGAAGAGCGCCGCCACGTCCTCGTCTTCGACCGAGCGGTACGCCGTGTAGGTGTCCGGCAGGGCGCCCATGTCGGAGGAGCCCTGGACGTTGTTCTGGCCGCGCAGCGGCAAGAGCGCCGAGCCCGGCCTGCCGACCTTGCCGGTCATCATCGCCAGGTTGCAGAGCAGCTGCACCACCTCGGAGCCGTACTTGTGCTCGGTCACGCCGAGGCCCCAGAGGAGCGAGCCACTCGCCGCCTCGCCGTAGAGCCGCGCCGCCGCTTCCAGGTCGCCGGCGGGGACGGCGGTGATCTCCTCGACCGCGGCCGGGTCATAGCCCTCGAGCAGCTCCTCGACCGCCTCGTAGCCTTCCGTGCGCGCGGCGACGAAGTCGGCGTCGACGAGGCCTTCGCGCCGCACCACGTGGCAGAGGCCGAGGACCACGGCGGCGTTGGTGCCGGGGCGCGGGGAGAGGTGGATGGCGCCGTAGTCGGCGAGCTCGATCCGCCGCGGGTCGATCGTGATCAGCTTGCAGCCGCGCAGTGCCGCCTGCTTGATCCGGGCGCCGACGACCGGATGCCCCTGGGTCGGATTGACGCCCATCAGCAGCGCCACCTCGGCGTGGTCGATGTCGGTGAAGGAGCCGGTCGCGCCGGAGAGCCCGAACGCCTTGCGCAGGGCGAAGGAGGTCGGCGAATGGCAGACGCGGGAGCAGTTGTCGATGTTGTTGGTGCCGATCGCGGCGCGGATCAGGCGCGACATCGCGTAGCAGTCCTCGTTGGTGGCGCGCGAGGAGGCGAGCCCCGCGATCGCGTCGGCGCCGTGCTCGCCCTTGATCCGGCCGAGCTCACCGACGACGCGGTCGAGCGCCTCCTCCCAGGTCGCCGGGCGCAGCTCGCCGTCCTCCCGGATCAGCGGCGTCCGCAGGCGGTCGGGCGAGCGGGTGAAGCCGTGCGCGAAGCGGCCCTTCAGGCAGGTGTGGCCCTCGTTGGCGGGTCCATCCAAGGCCGGCCCGATCGAGACGATGCGCCCGTCGACGGCGCGGGCCTCGAGCCGGCAACCGACGCCGCAGTAGCCGCAGGTCGTCGTCGCGACGCGATCGAATCGCTCCGCCGCCGCCGGTGCCTCGGGGATGGTCGAAGTCGCCATGCTCAGATCCTTTCCGATTGTGCCACCAGGCTGATCTCGGTGATCGCGTCGGTGGGGCAGGTGTCGGCGCAGGCGCCGCAGGAGACGCAGGTCGAGTCCTCGAAGCCGGCGTCGAGACCCGCGGTGACGTTGGCTTCGAAGCCGCGGCCGGTCGCGGTCAGCGCGAACGCCCCCTGGACCTCGTCGCAGGCGCGGACGCAGCGACCGCAGGAGATGCAGAGCTCGTGCCGGAGCGCCAGGTAGGGATGACGGAAGTCGTCGTCGCGCGGGTGGACGGCGCCGCTCCAGCGCGACTCGGAGACCCCGAGCCGTGCGGCGGTCCGGCCGAGCTCGGTGTACGGGGCGGGCGGGGCGGGGAGCTCGGAGAGGACCAGCTCGACGACGGCGCCGGCGACCCGGCGGGCGGTCGCGTCCTCGGTCTCGATCTCCATCCCGTCGCGGCAGGGCGTGGTGCAGGCGGGCACCGGTTTGGGCATCCCGGCGACGCCGACCATGCAGACCCGGCAGGCGCCGAAGGGCGCCTGGCGCGCGTCGAAGCAGATGGTCGGCACCCAGCGCCCGGCGGCGGTCGCCGCGTCGAGGATCGTCGCCCCGGGCTCGACCTCGACCGGAATCCCGTCGACGGTGACCCGACTCATCGCACCGCCCGCGCTCACGCCAACCCCAGCTCGTCGGGGAAGTGCGTCAGCAGGCTGCGGAGCGGCGCCGGGATGCCGCCGCCGTGGGCGCAGAGGCTGCCCAGCTCGAGCGCCTCGAGCAGGGCCTCGAGGCGGGCGCGGTCGACCGGGCCGTCGGCGGCGAACTCTTCGTGGGCGCGGCGCAGG
>DASZUH010000130.1:0-11748 GCA_035547715.1 Solirubrobacterales bacterium | reverse complement strand
TGCCGGAGGAGGGACTCGAACCCCCGACACGCGGATTATGATTCCGCTGCTCTAACCAGCTGAGCTACTCCGGCGGGGGAGGGCATGGTAGCGATGCCATGCTTGGGAGATCGGCGTGGGTCCTGGACAGCGCGGAACGTGGGGCTGGGCGGTGCTGCGGCCGGTCTTCGTCGGGATGCTGTTGGTGGTCGATGGGGGGATCGTCCTGGTGCTCGGGATCGGGCGCCACAAGGGGTGGTTGCCGCCGTTCATCGGTTTCGGGATCGTGCTCGTGGGGTTGATCTGGTTGATGGCGTGGTCGGTGCGGCATCGGCATGACGACGACTCCGGGAGCTGGACGGTCTAGGGTGGGCGCGTGAGTGGAGCCGATCTCGACAGTGCGGTGCGGACGGTGGTCCGGCAGTGCATGGGAGTGTCCGCGGGCGAGGAGGTGCTGGTGATCTGCAATCCGGTCACCGAAGAGATCGGGGCGTTGATGCGGATCGAGGCGCAGGGCGACGGCGCCGACGCGACCTTGGCGGTGATCTCCGAGCGCGAGTCGCACGCGGCCGAGCCGCCGCGCACGGTCGCCGCGGCGATGAGCGCCGCCGACGTGGTCCTCGCGCCGACGATCCAGTCGCTCTCCCACACCGCCGCGCGCAAGGCGGCGAGCGACGCGGGCGTGCGGATCGCGACCCTGCCCGGCGTCACCGAGGAGATGCTCGCCCGCCTGATGAACGGCGACCTCGACGAGATGCGCCGCCGCGGCTGGGCGATCGTCAACGCGCTGAACGCCGGCTCCGAGGCCCGCATCACCGACCGCAACGGCTCGGACCTGCGGTTCTCGCTGGAGGGCCGCGAGGGGATCGTCGACGCCGGCGAACTCACCGCCAAGGGCGCCTTCGGCAACCTGCCCTGCGGCGAGGGGTTCATCGCGCCGGTCGAAGGGACGGCCGAGGGCACGCTGGTGGTCGACGGCTCGATCGCGGCGATCGGCCTGGTCGACTCGCCCGTCCGCCTGACCGTCGAGGGCGGCCACCTCACCGGCGCGACCGGCGACCAAGGCGCCCGCCTGATGGAACTGCTGACCGCGCACGGCCCCGACGGCACCAACGTCGCCGAGCTCGGGATCGGCACCAACGAGGAGGCGATCCTCACCGGCAACATCCTCGAGGACGAGAAGATCTTCGGCACCGCCCACGTCGCCTTCGGCGCCTCGGCCGGAATCGGCGGCACGATCCAGGTCCCCGTCCACCTCGACGTCGTGATCAAGGAACCGACCGTCGAAATCGACGGCGAGGCGATCCTCGGCGGCGGCGAGCTGCTGATCTGACCCGCCGACGATGCCGCTGCTCGCCGTCCCCAACGTCTCGACGGCAGGCGACGAGGAGACGCTGGGGCGGCTCGCCGAGGCCTTCGGTCGCGCCGCCCGCGTCCTCGACTTCCACACCGACGCCGACCACGGCCGCAGCGTCTTCACGCTGGCCGGCGAGGCGGTCGACCTGGCGGAGTCCCTGCTGGCGGGCGCCGCCGAGGCGATCGAGGCGATCGACATGTCGAGCTACGCGGGCGTCCACCCGGCGATCGGGGCGCTCGACGTCTGCCCGCTGGTCTGGCTGCGCGAGGAGGACCGCGGCCCGGCGCGCACCGAGGCGGTGGCGATCGCCGGGCAGATCGGCGGGCTCGGCGTCCCCGTCTTCCTCTACGGCGAGCTGGCCCACGAACCGGGCCGCGCCGAGCGCGCCTACTTTCGCAACGGCGGCCTGACCGAGCTGTGGCTGCGGATGGAGGGCGGCGAGCTGCGCCCCGACTTCGGCCCGCCGCTGCCGCACCCGCGGGCCGGGGCCACCCTGGTCACCGCGCGGCCGCCGCTCGCCGCCTTCAACGTCGAGCTCGAGGGTGCCGACCTCGACGCCGCCCGCGTCGTCGCGGCGGAGGTGCGCGAGGCCGGGGGAGGGCTGCCGGGCGTGCGGGCGATCGGGCTGATGCTGTCGAGCGGCCGCGCCCAGATCTCGACCAACGTCCATGACCCGCTGACGACGACGCTCGCCACCGTCGTCGCGGACGTCCGCCGACTGGCGGCGCCGCTCGGCGCGCGCCCGGTCGCGGCGGAGCTGGTCGGGCTGATCCCGGCGGGCGCCCTCGTCGACTATCCGGCCGACGTGCCGATCCGCGGCTTCGACCCCGAGCGGCACGTGATCGAGCGCCGCCTCGCCGCCGGCGACTGAGCGCCGCGCGACGCGCGATCCCGCGGCGCCCGGGTCGCGCCCGGCGCCACCCACAGGCCGGCGATCATCTAGATTCAGCGCATGGCCCAGAGCAGCAACAAACGCCGCCGCAAGCACCGCGGCACCCAGGGCGGGCGCATCGACACCAGCGGCCGCCGCGGCCGCCCGCGTACCCGCGAGGAAGCGCGCCAGCGCGCCGGCTCCAAAGGCCGCGGCGCCGCGGCGAAGAAAAGGGACCTGCCGCCGACCTGGAAAGGCGCCGCCCTGCGCGGCGCGGGCGCCGCGGTGATCTTCGTCCTGATCCTGCTCGTCCTCTTCAAACGGCCGGTCGGCGTCTCGCTGATCTTCGGCCTCTTCATGCTCGTCTTCTACATCCCGACCGGCTACTACATCGACCTCACGATGTGGCGCAAACGCGAGCGCCGGCGGATCCGCGATCGCGAAGGGACGGCGTAGCTTGGCGCTCGACGTCGAGATGCTGACGGTCGGGCCGATCGCCGAGAACGCGTACCTGGTGCGGCCCGAGGGCGGCGGGGAGCTCGTCGTCGTCGACCCCGGCGAGGAGCCGGAGCGGCTGCTGGCGGCGATCGAGGCGACGGGCGCCGGGCTCGCCGCGATCCTGCTCACCCACACGCACTTCGACCACGTCGGCGCGGTCGCGCCGCTCGCCCGCGCGACCGGCGCGCCGGTCTACGTGCCCGAGATGGAGAAGCACGTCCTCGCCGACATCATGTCCTTCGTCCCCTTCGAGGGCTTCGGCCCGTACGAGAGCTGGGAGGCCGAGGAGACCGTCGTCGGCGGCGAGACGCTCGACCTCGCCGGGCTCACCCTGGACGTCATCTTCACCCCCGGTCACAGCCCCGGCCACGTCACCTACTCGGTGCGCGGCGAGGACGCGATCTTCTCCGGCGACGTCCTCTTCCAGGGCTCGGTCGGCCGCGTCGACCTGCCCGGTGGCGACTGGCCGACCCTGGCCGGCTCGATCGCCACGCTGCTCGACTCGCACCCCGACGCGACCGTCGTCCATCCCGGCCACATGGGGATGACGACGCTCGGCGCCGAGCGGGCGACGAATCCGTTCCTCCAGGCCACGGCTCGCTGAGCCGCGCCGCCCCCGCCGGCTGAGTAAGGTCGCCCCCGATGGCAGCAAAGTTCCAGGCACCCCGCGGCACCTTCGACGTGCTCCCCGCGCAGATGCGCGCGCGGGCGCACATCCAGGCGGTCGCCGCCGGCATCTTCGCGCGGGCCGGCTACGAGACGATCCAGACGCCGATCTTCGAGGACACCGACCTCTTCGAACGCGGCGTCGGCAAATCGACCGACATCGTCCGCAAGGAGATGTTCACCTTCGAGGACAAGGGGGAGCGCAGCCTGACCCTGCGGCCGGAGGGGACGGCGCCGATCTGCCGCGCCTACCTCGAGCACGGCATGCACAAACTGGCGCAGCCGGTGAAGCTCTCCTACGTCGGCCCGTTCTTCCGCCACGAGCGCCCACAGGCGGGGCGCTACCGCCAGTTCCACCAGCTCGGGATCGAGGCGATCGGGACCGCCTCGCCGCTCGCCGACGCCGAGGTGATCATGCTGCTGAGCGACCTGCTCGGGGAGCTCGGCGTGCCGGGGGTGGGGCTGCGGCTGGGGAGCCTCGGCTCGCTCGACGCCCGCGCCGCCTACCTGGAGGAGCTGAAGGCGCACCTGCACGCCCACGAGGGCGACCTGACCGACGACGTCCGCGAGCGCATCGACCTCAACCCGCTGCGCGCCTTCGACTCCGACGACGCGGGGGTGCGCGGCGTGATGGCGAGCGCGCCGACGATGCTCGAGGCGCTGTCGGAGGAGGACGCCGAGCACTTCGCCGAGGTCCGCTCGCTGCTCGACGCGGCCGGGATCGACTACGAGATCGACGCGACCCTCGTGCGCGGGATCGACTACTACACGCGCACCATCTTCAGCTTCGTCTGCGACGCGCTCGGCTCGGTGTCGGAGATCGGCGGCGGGGGGCGCTACGACGGGCTGGTCGAGCAGCTCGGCGGGCCGGCGACGCCGGCGGTGGGCTGGGCGGCGGGGATCGAGCGGATCCTGCTGGCGCTCGACGAGGAGGAGCCGGCGGCGGCGCGCGATGCCTTCGTCGCGATCGCCGACCCCGAGCAGCGCGGGCGGGCGATGGCGCTGGTGACCGAACTGCGCAACGCCGGGTTCTCGGCCGAGATGGACCTCGCCGGACGGGGCCTGAAGGGGCAACTGAAACACGCCGACCGGATCGGCGCAGCGCGCGTCCTGATCCTCGAGGCCGACGGCACCGCACAGCTGCGCGACATGGCGAGCGGCGAGCAGCGCGCCGCCGACGCGGGCAATCTGCTCGGCGAGATGACCGGAGGCGAAGCATGAGCGAGGCGCCGCAATTCGGCGACCTCCCCGAGCCGAGCGCGAACGGTTATCGCGACGCCTGGTGCGGGCGGGTCCTCGCCGACCGGGTCGACGAGGAGGTCCGCGTCGCGGGCTGGGTCAACCGCAGGCGCGACCACGGCGGCCTGATCTTCATCGACCTGCGCGACCGCACCGGGATCGTCCAGCTCGTCTTCCACCCCGAGACCTCCGGCGCCGCCTTCGAGCTGGCCCACAAGCTGCGCGCCGAGGACGTGCTGAGCGTCTCCGGCCGGGTCGTGCGGCGCGACGCCGAGACGGTCAACCCGGCGCTGCCGACCGGCGAGGTCGAGGTCGCCGTCGCGGCCGCCGACCTGCTCGCCGACTCGGAGACGCCGCCCTTCCAGATCGAGGGCTACGCCGACGACGTCGGCGAGGACACCCGCCTGCGCTACCGCTACCTGGACCTGCGGCGGGCGCCGATGCGCGAGGCGCTGCTGCTCCGCCACCGGGTCACCGCGGCGATGCGCGGGTTCCTCGGCGCCGAGGGCTTCGTCGACGTCGAGACGCCGGTGCTGACCCGCTCGACGCCCGAGGGCGCGCGCGACTTCCTCGTCCCCAGCCGCCAGCAGCAGGGCAGCTTCTACGCGCTGCCGCAGTCGCCGCAGCTGTTCAAGCAGCTCTTGATGGTGAGCGGGTTCGAGCGCTACTTCCAGATCGCCCGCTGCTTCCGCGACGAGGCGACGCGGGCCGATCGCCAGCCCGAGTTCACCCAGCTCGACGTCGAGATGTCGTTCGTCGAGGTCGACGACGTGATCGCGATGAACGAACGGCTGCTGAGTCACGTCTTCGCCGCGGTCGGCGGGCCCGAGGTGACGATGCCGATGGAGCGGATGCCCTACGCCGAGGCGATGGAGCGCTTCGGCACCGACCGGCCGGACCTGCGCATCGGCCTCGAGCTGGTCGACCTCGGCGCGGCGCTGCAGGGGACCGAGTTCAAGGTCTTCAGGTCGGTGCTCGAGGGCGGCGGCCGGGTCCGCGGGATCAACGCGGGCAGGCGCGAGGTGCCGCGCTCGGAGCTTGACGGCTTCATCTCGCGGGCCCAGGAGCTCGGCGCCAAAGGGCTGGTCTGGGCCTTTCGCGAGGGCGACGGCTGGCGCTCGCCGACGGCCAAGTTCCTCTCCGAGGCCGAGCTGGCCGAGCTGAACCGCCTGCTCGGCGCCGAGGAGGGCGACCTGCTGCTGCTCGTCGCCGACAAGCGCCCGGTCACCGACGCCGTGCTCGGGCAGATGCGGCTCGACCTTGGCGAGCGCTTCGGCCTGATCGACGAGTCGGAGAACCGCCTCGTCTGGATCGTCGACTTCCCGATGTTCCTCTATGACGAGGCCGAGAGGCGCTGGGACGCGGTGCACCATCCCTTCACGGCGCCGGCCGGCGAGTTCGACCCGGGCGATCCGGGCGCGGCGGTCTCGCAGGCCTACGACGTCGTCTGGAACGGGCAGGAGCTCGGCGGCGGCTCGATCCGTATCCACTCGGCCACCGTCCAGCAGCAGGTCTTCGAGGTGCTCGGGATCGACGCCGAGATGGCCGAGGCGCGCTTCGGCTTCCTGCTCGAGGCGCTCCGCTACGGGGCGCCCCCGCACGGCGGCATCGCCTACGGCATCGACCGCTTCGTCCAGCGGCTGGCCGACGCCGAGACGATCCGCGACGTGATCGCCTTCCCGAAGACCGCCTCCGGCTTCGACCTCCTCACCGGCGCCCCGGCCCCGGTCGACGAGGTGCAGCTGCGCGAGGTCGGCGTCGCGATCCACAAACGCGGCAAAGCCGGGCACTAGGTGATGGCGCTGCGGGACTGGCTGCCCCGCAGATGGAGAACCGGTGGGTCGGGGCCGGGGCAGACCCCCGTCCACGTCGACGACCCGCGCTTCGAAGGCTGGGAGGTGGTGCGGGAGTTCACCGACGTGCGGACCGCGCGCGCCTGGCACCAGGCGCTGGTCGAGGCCGGGATCGAAGCGGTGCTGACCGCCGACTGGCCCCTCGACCGCTTCGGCCACGGCGACATCCAGCTGTGCGTGCCGGGCGATCGGTGGAGCGAGGCCGAGATGCACCTCAGCAACCTCGATGTCCCCGACTACTGAGGGTGCTTCGCAGCGGTCCCCCGGTGCTACGGTTCGTCCCGGCTCGAGCCCGTACGAGAGCCGTCTCACCGTTTGACCCAACACAAACGGCGCGGGAGCCGATTTCTCGGGACCCCTTGGGATCCTGAGTAGGCACCCACCTTCTTTTGAAGGGATCAAAGCTAGAGGCGGTACCGGCGGGCTGGTGCCCCTTTTTTTACGAAGTGCGCGCCACGCGTGCGCATTTCCCCGGCAGGGTCGGCGTCATGGAAGACGCGCGTCGACTTTTGGTCCCTCAGGGACCGAAACTAAACACGGAGGTCCTTGACCGAAAGGTCGCGGCGCTTGCAGGGCGCCAGCACGGGGTCGTGGGACGGTGGCAGCTCCGGGAGTTGGGGCTGTCCGAGAAAATGATCAAGACGAGGGTCGCTCACGGTGGCCTGAATCGCCTGCATCGGGGCGTCTACGCGGTGGGACATCGGGCGCTTACGGTCGAGTCGCGGTGGATGGCGGCCGTGCTCGCGCACGGGTCGCATGCGGTGCTCAGCCATCGCTCGGCGGGACAACTGTGGGGGCTCTATCCACGGCGCGACATCGAGCCCGAAGTCATGTGTCCCGGTGCGAAGAAGACGAAGCCGGGGATCGTCGCCCACCGCGGGACCTTGCTGCGGGACGAAGTGGTGTGGGTGCGGGGGATCCCGGTGACGTCGGTGCCGCGGACGATGTACGACCTGGCGGGGATGCTGAAGGAGCGCGAGGTCGAGCGGGCCTGGAACGAGATGGAAGTGCGCGAATATCGCGACCGGCTGTCGATCCCGCACCTCCTGGAGCGCCATCCGCGGCGCCAGGGGTCGGCCCTCCTTGCCCGGTTGGCGGGGAGCGAGAACCGGCCCGTGGGGATCACCCGCAACGACCTCGAGGAGGCGTTCCTGGCGCTGGTCGACCGCTTCGGTCTGCCGCGGCCCCGGATGAACGCGCACATGGCGGTCAGGGATCGCTTCTACGAGATCGACTGCCTCTGGGAGGAGCGGCGGGTGGCGATCGAGCTCGACGGGGGAGGGGCGCATCGCACGAAGAAGGCCTTCCATGACGACCGCGAACGAGACCGGATCCTCAGCGCGGAAGGCTTCACCACGGCTCGCGTCACCTGGCGTCACATCCAGGACACGCCCGACGAGGTCGCCGCCGACCTCCGGCGCATCCTCACTCCGTACCCTTCATCCCATGGATCGGGATCTCTTCGACCACTTCCTGCACGATGAGTCGCGCCGCGGCCCGGCGCCCGAAGACGCCTTCACCGGCGCCGCCGGCGGCGCCGCCTGCGGCGACCTCTCGCGCCTGTCCCTGACCGTCAGCGGCGGGCGAATCTCGGCAGTGAGCTTCGACACGGAGGGCTGCGGTGCGACGCGCGCGGCCACCGCGGCGCTCGCCGAAACTGTCGAGGGCGCGACGGTGTTGGAGGCGGCGTCGATGTCGATCGACGACACCGAAGCTCTCCTGGGCGGCCTGATCCCAGCGAAGCGTCACGCCGCCCAGCTTTCGACCGACGCCCTCCACCGTGCCCTGAGCGCCGCGGCGGCGTCGAGCCTGCCGCTGGACCCGAGCGTCGTGGGAGGAGATCGCCTGGGGCGTGAGCGCGTCGCCGTCGCCGTCTCCGGCGGCGTCGACTCGGCCGTCGCCGCCCTCCTCGAGCGCGAGCGCGGGGTGGAGGTCGTCGCGATCACGGTGAAGCTCTGGGCCGATCCCGAGACCGACGGGACCAAGGCCTGCTGTTCCCCGGAGGCGGTGCTCGGCGCCCGCGCCGTCGCCCACTCCCTCGACCTCCCGCACTTCACGCTCGACCTCGAGGCCGACTTCCGGCGCCGCGTCGTCGACCGCTTCATCAGCGGCTACGCCGAAGGCCAGACGCCGAACCCCTGCATCCTCTGCAACGGCGAAGTCCGGCTGGCGGCGATGCTCGACCTCGCCGAGCGCCTCGGCGCCACGCGCCTCTTGACCGGCCACTACGCCCGTATCGTCGAGGACGAGCACGGGCCGCTGCTCGCCACCGGCGCCGATGCCGCCAAGGACCAGAGCTACATGCTCGCCGCGCTGCCGCCCGACCTGCTCGGTCGGCTCGGCTTCCCGCTCACGGACATGACCAAGGAGGAGGTCCGCGCCGTCGCCGCGCGGCACGGGCTCGCGGTGGCGAGGAAGCCCGAGTCGCAGGACCTCTGCTTCCTCGCCGGCCAGGGCAAGCAGGGCTTCCTGCGCCGCCACGGCAACCTCGTCGACCGCGAGGGCGCCGTCGTCGACCGCAAGGGCCGCAGGCTCGGCCGCCACCGCGGTCACCACAACTTCACCGTCGGCCAGCGCCGCGGCATCGGCGTCTCGCTGAACAAGCCGGGCTACGTGATCGCCACCGACGCCGCCTCCAACACGGTCACGGTCGGCACCCGTGAGGAGCTCGAAACGCGCCGCATCCGCGTCCGCGACGCGGTGCTGCACCGCGACGGTGCCCGCATCGACAACGTCCGCCTCCGCTACCACTCGGCGACCCTCGCGGCCAGCGTCGGCGCGGTCGCCCCCGGTCGTCACGATGCCCTGGAACTGGAGCTGGACGAGCCGTTCGACGCCGCCGCCCCCGGCCAGACCGCGGTGCTGATGGACGGCGAGACGATCGTCGGCCACGGCACGATCGCCGCCGCGGCATAAGTCGCCGACCCGTCCTTGCGGGACATCCCACACATGAACTGTCAGCAAACCGTAGGCTCTCCCTCATGAAGGCCCAACAAATCCGCGACACCTACCTCCAGTTCTTCGCGGAGCGGGGACACAAGATCGTCCCCTCGGCCTCTCTCGTGCCCTCGGTGCACGACCCGACCGTCCTCCTCACGACGGCCGGCATGCAGCCCTTCAAGCCCTACTTCCTCGGCCGCGAGACGCCGCCCGCGCCGCGCCTCACCGACGTGCAGAAATGCTTCCGCACGACCGACATCGAGGAGGTCGGCAACACCGCCCGGCACATGACCTTCTTCGAGATGCTCGGCAACTGGAGCTTCGGCGACTACTTCAAGGCCGAGTCGATCCCCTGGGGCTGGCAGCTCGCCACCGAGGGCTTCGGGATGGATCCCGACAAGATCTGGGTGACGGTCTTCGGCGGCGACGAGGAGCTTGGGCTCGGTCCCGACACCGAGGCGATCGCGATCTGGGAAGCGACCGGCGTGCCCGCCGGGCGGATCGTCCAGCTCGGTCGCGAGGACAACTTCTGGCAGGGGGGGCCGACCGGCCCCTGCGGCCCCTGCTCGGAGCTCTACATCGACCGCGGCCTCGAGTTCGGCGACGAGGACGAACGTCCCGGCGACGACGGCGAGCGCTTCCTCGAGTTCTGGAACCACGTCTTCATGTCCTATGACCTGCACGAGGACGGGACGCTGACCGAGCTGCCGATGAAGAACATCGACACCGGCATGGGCCTCGACCGGATGGCGGCGATCCTCCAGGACGTCCCCTCGGTCTACGACGTCGACCACGTGCGGCCGCTGATCGACCTCGCCGAGGAACTCTCCGGCCGCCGGTACGGCGAGTCCCAGGCCGTGACCCGGGCGATGCGGATCGTCGCCGACCACTCGCGCGGCGCCGCCTTCCTGATCGCCGACGGCGTCGTTCCCTCCAACGAGGACCGCGGCTACATCCTGCGGCGGATCATGCGCCGGGCGATCCAGCAGGGCAACGCGCTCGGCCTCGAGGCGCCCTGGCTCGGCCGCTTCGTCGCGCGCGTGATCGAGCTGATGGGCGAGGTCTACCCGGAGCTGGTCGCCGAACGGGAGAACATCGCCCGCTGGGTCGGCGACGAGGAGGAGGGCTTCGGCCGCACGCTGGTGCGCGGCCAGGAGATGCTGGAGCGGCTGATCGTCGACGCGCAGGAGGCCGAGACCTCGTGGATCGACGCGGCCGACGCCTTCAAACTCCACGACACCTACGGCTTCCCCTACGACCTGACCAAGGAGCTGCTCGCCGACCAGGGATTGGCGGTCGACGACGACGGCTTCGCCGAGCTGATGGAGGAGCAGCGGACGCGCGCCCGTACCGGCGCCGCCACCGCGCACGGCTCCGAGGACACCCACGAGCTGGTCCAGGAGTTCGCCGCGACGACCTCGCCGAGCAACTTCGTCGGCTACGAGACGTTGAGCGCGACGACCGGCGTGGCAGCGATCGCGCCGCAGGGTGAGCGGGCACTGCTGAAGCTGGAGACGAGCCCCTTCTACGCCGAGGGCGGCGGCCAGGTCGCCGACTCGGGGATCCTGCGCTGGCCAGGGGGCGAGGAGGCGGAGGTTCTCGAGGTGTTTCGGGTCGGCACCGACCAGGTGCTTGAAATTGGCGCCCGGCACCCCCGGACGCGGGAGCGCGGGGCGGAGATCGCCGGTGACCATGAGCCGGCCCGCGCGGGAGCGGAGGAGGTGCCGGTTGATGGTGAAGTCGAGGCCGTCGTCGACCGCGAGAAGCGCCACGCCACCATGCGCAACCACACGGCGACGCACCTCCTGCACGCGGCGCTGCGCGAGCGGCTCGGCACCCACGTGCGCCAGGCGGGCTCGGCGGTGCGGCCCGACAAACTGCGCTTCGACTTCACCCATGGCGCCTCGCTCAGCCCCGCGGAGGTGTGCGACGTCGAGGACCGCGTCAACGAGTGGATCAAGGCGAGCGCGCCGGTCCGCTGGCTGGAGATGGAGCGGCCCGAGGCCGAAGCGCTCGGCGCGATGGCCCTCTTCGGCGAGAAATACGGCGAGTGGGTGCGCGTGGTCGAGATCGAAGGCGTCTCGCGCGAGCTCTGCGGCGGCACGCACGTCGCCAACACCGCCGAGATCGGCGTCTTCAAGCTGACCGCGGAGGGCTCGAGCGCCGCCAACGTGCGCCGCATCGAGGCGATCACGGGTCCCGCTGCGATCGACTACTTCCGCGAGCGCGACGCCGCGCTGCGCGAGGTGGGCGAGCTGCTCGGCAACCCGCAGGACGCGGTCGCGGGCGCGCGGCGCGCGGCCGAGCGGATCAAGGAGGCGGGCGCGCAGGGCGAGCAGGCGCAG
>DASZUH010000129.1:0-2540 GCA_035547715.1 Solirubrobacterales bacterium | reverse complement strand
CCCGAACCCCGCCCCGCGGCCATCTAAGCGCAGCTCTTGGCCAGTTCTTCGATCTTCGTCGACGACCCGCTGAGGAACATCTCCTCGGCTTCGGACTTGCTCGCCTTGCCGATCGCTTCGGTGATGCAGGTGTACTGCTTCTTGCTCAGACCTTCGGAGGATTCTTCGAAGCGCTTCAGGAACGATTCTTCGAGCGCCTTGCCGTCGTAGTGGGCGAAGCCTTCGATGTGGTCGAGCTTCCAGTTCCCTTCGTCTTCGACCAGCGCCACTTCGAGGGTCTGCGAGCCGAGCGAGCCGCCGACGAATTCGACTTCGGCGGTCGCCTTTTCGCCGTTGACGGAGACGTTGGAGACCTTTGCTTCTTCGGCCTGCTCTTCTTCCTTTGCCGATTCTTCGCAGCTCTTGATCGCGGCCTTGCCTGATTCGGAGGTGTTCTGTTCGGCGAACCGCAGCGTCTGCAGTTCCGTGCAGTTGCTCGGGTCCTTGGTCATCGCCGCCTTTTCGATCACTTCGGTGATCTGGTCTTCGGCGTTCGAGCCGCCACCGCAGGCGGCGAGGCCCACGGAGGCCAGTGCGAGCAACGCGAGCGGGACGAGCAGGCGCCTGATCACGCGCGCATCTTCTCAGCCCCCGGCGGACGAACGCCCGGTCCGCGGCGCGATCCTCGGAGCGTCGCGCTTCGCCGGCCCCGCGGTCTCCCCGCCGTCGACCTCGGCCAACCGCGCTTCCAGTTCGGCGATCCGCTCCGAGAGCGCCTTGATCGCGTCGGCGATCGGGTCGGGAAGGTGGATCCAGTCGGCGTCGGGACCTTCGAGGCGGCGCCCTTCGACCCGCACCGGGTGGCCCGGGTTGCCGACCACCGTCGCCCCCGGCGGCACGTCCTCGACGACCACCGTGTTGGCCCCGATCTTGGCGCAGTCGCCGACCGCGATCGGACCGAGCAGCTTCGCCCCCGAACCGATCGTGACGTTGTCGCCGATCGTCGGGTGCCGCTTGCCGCGCTGGAAGCCGGTACCGCCCAGGGTCACCCCCTGGTAGAGCGTCACGCTGTCGCCGATCTTCGCCGTCTCGCCGATCACGACGCCGGAGCCGTGGTCGATAAAGAACCCGGAACCGATCTCCGCCGCCGGGTGGATCTCCACCCCGGTGATCGCGCGGGTCAGGTAGGCGATCGTCCGCGGCAGGAGCGGCACGCCCGCCCGCCGCATCGCGTGGGACACCCGGTGCGCGAGCAGCGCCTGCACGCCCGCCCAGCTGGTGAGGATCTCGAAGGTCGAGACGCCCTGCGCGGCCGGGTCGCGGTCGCGCGCCGCGGCGACGTCGGCGCGGATCTCGGCGAAGAGCCTGCCCAGCATCACGCAGTCCCGTTCATGGTGCGAAAAAGGGTAGGGACATGTAACGCTCGCCTGAATCGCAGACGATCGTCACGACCCTCTTGCCTGCCATCTCCGGCCGCGCCGCCACCTCGAGCGCCGCGTGGATGTTGGCCCCGGCGGAGATCCCGGCGAGGACGCCCTCCCCACTCGCCGCCCGGCGCGCCGCCTCCAGCGCGTCCTCGTCGTCGACCGCGATGATCTCGTCGATCACCGACCGGTCGAGCACGTCGGGCACGAACCCGGCACCGATCCCCTGGATTTTGTGAGGACCCGGCTGGCCGCCGGAGAGGACCGGGGAGCTCGCCGGCTCGACCGCGACGACCAGCGTCTCCGGCGAGCGTTCCTTCAGCATCCACCCCACGCCGGTGATCGTCCCGCCGGTGCCGACGCCGCTGACGAACGCCCCGATCTCCCCGTCGCAGTCGCGCCAGATCTCCTCCGCGGTCGTGCGCCGGTGCGCCTCCGGGTTGGCCGGGTTGGAGAACTGCATCGGCATGAAGGCCTTGCGCTGGTCGCGGATCTCCTCGGCGAGCGCGACCGCCTCCTGCATGCCGCCGAGGCTCGGCGTCTCGCGCACCTTGGCGCCATACGCCCGGAGCAGCTTGCCGCGCTCGCGGCTCATCCCTTCCGGCAGCGTCAGGATCAGCTCGTAGCCACGCGCCGCGCAGACCATCGCCAGTGCGATCCCGGTGTTGCCGCTGGTCGGCTCGACCACCAGCGAGCGCCCCGGCTTGATCTCCCCCGCCTCTTCGGCCGCGTCGATCATCGCCACCCCGATCCGGTCCTTCACCGAGCCGCCGGGGCTGAAGTACTCGAGCTTCGCGCAGACCTGGCCGAACAGCCCGCTGCCGAGGCGCTCGAGCAGCACCATCGGGGTGTTGCCGACGACGGCAGAGGCCTCGGGACCGATCCTCATCGGGGCGAGTGTAGATGGTTGATCCATGTCCGGCGGCGGCTGAAGCAGGCGCGCGGGGACGGGGGCGGCCGTCCGAGGTGCGCCCGGCCGTCCCGTCCACGGCCCTGGCAGGTTGTGGCCGTGGCCGGGACGGCCGGGTGTGTGGGGAGTGATGAGGGTTCGTGACGGGTGCGGGGGAGCGTCGGCGTTCCTCCACGAAGTGCGCGCCTCCCGTCACGAAGACTCCGGGAAGGTCACGGATCCTGACC
>DASZUH010000128.1:0-2895 GCA_035547715.1 Solirubrobacterales bacterium | reverse complement strand
CACGCCAAGGGCCGCCAGTTCGCGCCCGACGTCGACCTCAACGAGATCGCCAAGCTCTGCCCCGGCTTCTCCGGCGCCGAGCTCGCCAACCTGGTCAACGAGGCGGCCCTGCTGACCGTTCGCGAAGGCCGCGCCGACATCGACCAGCCGACGCTCGAGGAGGCGATCGACCGGGTCGTCGCCGGTCCGGCGAAAAAAACGCACGTGCTGAGCGCCGACGAGCGCTGGCGGATCGCCGTCCACGAGTCCGGCCACGCGGTCGCCACCCGCTCGATCGGCCAGGTCGTCTCGGCGCAGAAACTCTCGATCGTCGCCCGCGGGCGCCAGCTCGGCACCTCGGCCGACATGCTCACCGACAAGGACGCGACGATCCATTCGCAGCCCGACCTGGAGCGCCACCTGGTCGCGATCCTGGCCGGCACGGCGGCCGAGTGGAACGAGTTCGGCCACGGCTCGACCGGCGCCTCCGACGACCTCCACGCGGCGACCAAACTGGCCCGCCAGATGGTCACCTCCTACGGGATGAGCCCGGCGCTCGGCCCGGTGACGATCGGCGAGGCGGGCGGCGAGGTGTTCCTCGGGGCGGCGCTCCAGGACCTCGGCTCGATCGGCCCCGAGACCCTCGACCTGATCGACGACGAGACCGAGCGGATCGTCGAAGAGGCGAAAGAGCGGGCCCTTTTCGTCCTGCGGGCGAACTGGGAGTCGGTGCAGGAGACCGCCCATGCACTGCTCGAGCAGGAGACCCTCTCCGGGCTCGCCCTCGACGCGGTCCTCTCCACGGTGACCCACTATGAGCTCGACGAGATCGAGATCCCGGAGCGCGAGCCCGATCGCGACCACGACACGTGACCCGATCGGGGCGCGGCGGGGCGGCAGCCCGCCGACGTCGATGAGCCTGGACCCGGCAGACCTGACGCGCCTCTACGAACGCTCGGCGCGCCCCCTGCTGGTCTTCTTCCAGCGCCGCGTCGACGACCCCGAGGTCGCGGTTGACCTGATGAGCGACTGCTTCACCATCGCGCTCGAGCGCCGCCACCAATTCCGCGGGAAAGACGACGACGCCCTCTCCGGCTGGCTCTGGTCGATCGCCCAGAGCGTGCTGCGCGAATACGAGCGCCGCGACGAGTCGGCGCGGCGCTGGGCGCGGCGGCTGGGCCGCGAGCGACGGGCCCTCACAGACAAGGAGATCGAACGGATCGAGGAACTGGCCTCCTCGCAGCGCATCCGCGAAGCGGTCGTCGACAGCCTCGACCGGCTCCCCGAGGACCAGCGCGAAGCGGTGCGGCTGCGGGTGGTCGAGGGACTGCCGTACTCGGAGGTCGCGGCGCGACTGGGGCTGACCGCCTCGGGGACGCGGACGCGGGTGACGCGGGCGATGCGGACGCTGCGCGGGATGCTCGAAGGCCAGGGGGAGAAACTGCCGTGACCGGGCGCAATCCGGATCTGCCGATCCTCGACGAGCTGGGCGCCGAGTTCGAGGCGATGGTGAGCGCGGCCTGGGCCGGCGAGGCCGACGGGGCAGCGGCGATCGCCGAGACGCCCCCGGTCGTCGACGCCGAGCCTGCCCCGGCGCGGCCCGCACCCGCCGCCGCTCGCCATGCCCCTCGTCGCCGCCTTCCCGAGACGCCGTCCCGAACCGCCCGGGCGCGCGGTGTGCAGGCGCGCCGGGTCGGCCGCCGGGCCGCGATCGTCCTCCTCCTCGTCTGCCTGGTCGGCGGCGTCGCCTTCGCGGCCCTGCACGGCGGCGGCTCCGGCGCCCGCACCCACACCGCCCCGACTCCGCTCGGCCGCGCGGCCGACGGCGCCTGGAGCTTCTCCGCCTATCGCGACGAAGGCCGCCTCTGCACCGTGTTCGTGCCGCACGGCGGTGAACTGAGCGGCAACTGTGGCGCCGCGCCGGCCGACGGGCAGGCGCGGGCCGGGAGCGCGATCGCGGGAGGGCGGCGCTACGTCTTCGGGATCACCGGAGCCGGGGTCGCCCGCGTCTCCGCCTCGCTCGGAGAAAAGCGTCCGCGTGGCGCCCTGCGCGACGGCGCGACCCCCGTCCGCGCCCCGGTCGACCGGGGCGCGGCGACCGACGCCGGCTTCCCCGCCGGCGACGGCTGGTTCGTGCTCGACCTCGGGCCGGCGCGCGGCGCCGCCGGCCACGATCGCGCCCCGGCGGTCGTCGTCCCGCTCGATCACAGGGGTCGACAGGCCGGCCCGGCCTACGTCGACTGCAGCCTCGGCGTCATCGGCGTCGCCTGCAGGCGACGCATCGAAGCCGCCGCGGCGGGTAGGTAGGGACGCGGGACGACGATTCCGGAGCGCCGCACCCCGCGGTCGCCTGGCTGCCGCACCCGCCGGGCCCGGCCCGCGCCGCCGGCCCGGCCCGCCACGCGCCCTGGGTCCGGCCCTCCAAAAACACGAGGGTTTTTTACACAAGAGTTTTCCGAACGCATGATTGTGTTAATCCCGTGAACATTTGAAGCATTCTTGGGGCTGATCCCTCATAATCGTTGCGGAGACGATGAGTCCCGCGGTCGAGCAGATTCGTAAGACGGTCGAAGAGCGGATTCGCGAGTTGCGGCCGGTCATCGACGAACTCGAGCAGCTCCAAGGGATCCTTTCGCTACTCGAAGGTGAGGAAGTGACCCGCAACGGCGAGGGCACGCCGCCCGACGGGCTCGCCGCCCTGCTCGCCCAGGCCGGCATCGACGCCGACGCCAACTCCCGCCAGCCGATCCGCCGCTCCCGCCGCGGCACCAAGCCGGGCCGCGACGGCCGCGCTCCCCAGGGCGCCAACAAGCAGCGCATCATCGAAGCTGTGCTCGAGGATCCCGGCGTCACCGCCACCGAAATCGCCGAGCGCACCGGCGTCAAGCGCACCGTCGTCTCGGCGACGATCAACCG
>DASZUH010000127.1:0-6417 GCA_035547715.1 Solirubrobacterales bacterium | reverse complement strand
GTCAGCAGGCTGCGGAGCGGCGCCGGGATGCCGCCGCCGTGGGCGCAGAGGCTGCCCAGCTCGAGCGCCTCGAGCAGGGCCTCGAGGCGGGCGCGGTCGACCGGGCCGTCGGCGGCGAACTCTTCGTGGGCGCGGCGCAGGCCGATCCGGCAGGGGAAGCACTTGCCGCAGCTCTCCTCGGCACCGAAGCGCAGCAGGTGACGGGCGACGTCGCGCATGTCGGTGCCCTCGTCGAAGGCGAGGATGCTGCCGTGGCCGACCATGCAGCCGACCGCCGCGAGCGGCTCGAAGTCGAAGCGCGTGTCGAGCAGCGAGGCGGGCAGGATGCCGCCGAGCGGGCCGCCGATCTGCACCGCCTTGATCGCGGCCCCGTCGCGGAGGCCGCCGGCGACGTCCTCGCAGAGCTCGCGCACGGTGATCCCGAAGGGGACCTCGTAGACGCTCGGGCGGGCGAAGCGCTCGTTGAAGCAGACGAGCTTCGAGCCGCTGGTCTCGGTGTCGGGGCTGAGCGCCCGGTAGGCGTCGGCGCCGCGGGCGGCGACGAAGGGAACGTTGCTGAGCGTCTCGACGTTGTTGACGACGGTCGGCATCCCGTAGACGCCGCGCTCGGCCGGGAACGGCGGCCGCGCCGAGACCGTCCCGCGCAGCCCCTCGACGCAGGCCAGGAGCGCCGTCTCCTCGCCGACCACGTAGGAGCCGGCGCCCTCGATGATCGTCACGTCGAAGTCGAAGTCGGTGCCGAGGATCCCGGTGCCGAGCAGGCCCGCCTCCCGCGCCCGCGCCGCGGCGGCCTCGAGGCTCGGCTTCGAGGCCGGGTACTCGGAGCGGCAGAGGACGAAGCCGTGGCCCGCGCCGACCGCGAAGCCCGCCAGCGCCATCCCCTCCAGCAGCCGCTCGGGGCTGCGCTCCATCAGGTACTTGTCGATGTAGGAGCCCGGATCGCCCTCGTCGCCGTTGGCGACGACGAACTTCTCCGGGCCGCCGGCACCGGCGGCGAAGCGCCACTTCGAGCCGGCCGGGAAGCCCGCCCCGCCGCGGCCGCGCACCACCGCCGCCTCGACCTCGGCCAGCAGCGCCTCCGGTCCCAGCTCGGCCAGCGCCCGCCGCAGGCCGGCCCATTCGCCGGGGCGCGTGAGCACCGGCTCCGACAGCAGGCTCCGCCACTCCGGCTCGGCGGCCGGCCGGGTCTCCCCGGCGACGGCACGCTCGATCGCACCGGGCCCGGCGTCGACCTCGTCGCCGACGCGGACCGCGGGCGAGGAGTGGCAGAAGCCGAGGCAGACGGTCTCCGCCAGGGAGACGGCGCCGTCGGCGCTCCGCTCGCCGGGCGCGATGCCGAGGCCGGCGCTCAGCTCCGCGACCGGGCGGTCGCGGGCGGCGGCGAAGCAGGCGGTACCGGTGCAGACGCGCACATGGCGGCGCCCGCGCGGGGAGAGCAGATCGTCGTAGAAGGTGGAGACGCCGTAGACGGCCGCCTCCGGCAGTCCGGAGACCTCGGCGGCGTGGCGCCGATCGGCGTCGGTGAGCTCGCCGTGGTCCTCCATCGCGTCCTTCAGGACGTCGAGCGCGGTGGGGGCGTCGACGGCGTGATGACGACGGATCAACTCGACCAGATTCCTTGACACTCCCTGCTCAGGCTAGGCGAAGCACGGGGTCCAGTCCAATAGCCGGGGCCGGCGCGGCGATAAACATTGGTTATCGCAAGAGTCCTGCCGATAAGGAGCGGCGGCGGCGCCGAGGAGACCGGCGCGGGTCGCCGGCCGTCATCCTGTGGTCATGTCCACGGCGATCGGAGTCGATGAGGCGCGGCGCGAGATCCTCGCGCGGGTGCGGCCGACCAGCGCCCAGGAGGTCCGGCTGGGCGAGGCACTGGGCCGGCGGCTGGCGGTCGACGCGGTCGCCGACGGCCAGTTCCAGCCCTTCGACAACTCGGCGATGGACGGCTTCGCGGTGCGCGCCGCCGAGGTCGCCGACGCCGGGCCCGGGTCGCCGGTGGCCCTGGTGGTCATCGACGAGTCGCGCGCCGGGCACCCCGCCACCCACGCGGTCAAACCCGGCGAGGCGATCGCGATCTCGACCGGCGCCGTCCTGCCCGCGGGCGCCGACGCGGTCGTCCGGGTCGAGGACACCGAGGTCGACGGTCCCACCGCCGATCGGCCCGACCGCGGGACGGTCTTCGTGCGGGCGGCGGTGGCCCGCGACGAGAACGTGCGCCGGGCCGGCGAGGACATCGCCGTCGGCGAGACGGTCCTCGCCGCGGGCACCGAGCTCGGGCCGGCGGAGCTGGGGGCGCTGGCGACGATCGGGCTCGACCCGGTCGCGGTCCACCGCCGCCCCCGCGTCGCGGTGGTGACGAGCGGCGACGAGCTGGTCCCGGCCGGGATGCCGCTCCGTCCCGGCCAGATCCACGACTCCAACTCGCAGACGGTGCCGGCGCTGGTGCAGCTCGCCGGCGGCGAGGTCGTCGCCACCCGCCACGCCCCCGACAATCCGCAGGGGACCCGCGCGGCCCTGATCCGGGCGCTCGAGGCCGACGTGACGATCATCTGCGGCGGCGTCTCGGTCGGCGAGCACGACCACGTCAAGGCGGCGCTCGACGACCTCGGCGCCGAGCAGGTCTTCTGGCGGGTGGCGCTGAAACCGGGCGGCCCGACCTGGTTCGGCACCCGCAACGAGACGCTCGTCTTCGGCCTGCCCGGCAACCCGGTCTCGGTGATGGCGACCTTCCTGCTCTTCGTCCGGCCGGCGCTGCTGGCGATGGCCGTCGGCGAGCCGACCGGGCGGCGCCTCACCGCCCGCCTCGGCGCCGGCTATGAGAAGCCGACCGACCGCGCCCACGCCGCCCGTTGCCGACTGGAGCTGGACGAGCGCGGCTGGGTCGCGACGCCGCTGCCGCGCCAGGGCTCGCACGTCCTCAGCTCGATGGTCGGCGCCGACGGCCTGGCGCTGATCCCGACCGAGGCCGCGGCGATGGCGGCGGGCGACGCGGTCGAGGTCGAGCTGCTCGACCGGGCTAGCATGGGTCGATGACCGTCTCGGTCCGTCTCTTCGCGATCCTGCGTGAGCGCGCCGGGCGCGACTCGGTGGAGATCGAGCTGCCCGAGGGCGCGACCGTCGGCGACGCCTTCGCCCGCCTGGCCGAGACGCCGGGCCTCGGCGAGCTGGTCGCGCGGATGCCGCTGCGGATGGCCGTGAACCGCGAGTACGCGGGCGAGGGCGCCCGGATCGTCGCCGGCGACGAGCTCGCCGTGATCCCGCCGATCTCCGGCGGCGCCGAGGACGAACCCGTAGTCATTGGTAGCCCAGAGGGCGACCAAGGACTACGGGTTGGGGCGAGGACGCACGCATCGGTGACCGACGAGCCGCTCTCCGCCGAGCGCCTCTCGACCTGGGTCGGGGACCCGGGCGCGGGGGCGATCGTCACCTTCCAGGGGGTGACGCGCGAGGTCGCGAGCCTCGACTACGAGGCCTACCGGGAGATGGCCGAGGAGCGGATCGCGGCGATCCTCGTCGACTGCGTCGAGCGCCACGGGCTGCTCGCCGCGGCGGCCGAGCACCGCGTCGGGCGCGTGCCGCGGGGCGAGCCGGGCGTCGTCGTCGCCGTCTCCGCCGGGCACCGCGGCGAAGCCTTCGAGGGGGCGCGCGAGGCGATCGACCGGATCAAGGCCGAGGCGCCGATCTGGAAGCGCGAGCTCGACGGCGCGGGCGAGGGCGCCTGGGTCGAGGGCGCGGCGGCGCCGGAGGCGGGGTGAGCGAGCTGACCCACCTCGGCGATGACGGCCGCGCGCGGATGGTCGACGTCGGCGCCAAGCCGACCAGCGAGCGCCGTGCCGTGGCGCGCGCCCGCCTGCGCATGGCCCCTGACACGGCCCGCGTGGTCGAGCGCGGCGACGGGCCGAAGGGCGAGGTGCTCGGCGTCGCCCGGATCGCCGGCGTCCAGGGCGCCAAGCAGACCGCGAACCTGATCCCGCTGTGTCACCCGCTGCCGCTCTCCTTCGTCGACGTCACCACCACGGTCGATGCCGAGGCGGGCCGGGTCGAGCTGCTCGCCGAGGCACGCACGGTCGGCCAGACCGGGGTCGAGATGGAGGCGATGACCGCCGCCTCGGTCGCCGCGCTCACCGTCTACGACATGGTCAAGGGGCTGGAGCGCGGCGTCGCGATCGAGGAGGTCGTCCTCGTCTCCAAGAGCGGCGGGCGCTCCGGCGAGTGGCGGCTCGACGAGTCCGCCGCCGGGTGATGCGCGCCGCGCTCCTCACCGTCTCGACCAGCAAGGCGCGCGGCGAGGGCGAGGACGAGAGCGGCGACCGGCTGGCCGAGTTCGTCGCCGGGCTCGGGCTCGAGGTCGCCGCGCGGGAGGTCGTCGCCGACGACCGGGCGGTGGTCGAAGACCGGCTGCGCCACTTCTGCGACGAGCTCGGGGTCGAGCTGGTGCTGACCAGCGGCGGCACCGGCCTCACCCCGGACGACCTGACCCCGGAGGCGACCCAGGGGGTGCTTGAGCGCGAGGCGCCGGGGATCGCCGAGGCGATGCGCGCCGCGTCCCGTCCCTTCACCGCGAACTGGATGCTCTCGCGCGGCGTCGCCGGCACGCGCGGCCGCACGCTGATCGTCAACTTCCCCGGCAGCCCGCGCAGCATCGGCCAATGCGGGGAGGCGATCGGCGGCGCCCTCCCCCACGCGCTCGCCCTGCTCGCCGGCGAACGCCCCGCCCATCGTCCCTGACGCGAACGGGTACCGTCTCCGCATGGCCCTCGAAGACGCCCACGGCCGGCTGATCGGCGATCTGCGCGTTTCGGTCACCGACCGCTGCAATTTCCGCTGCCGCTACTGCATGCCCGCCGAGGGCATGCCGTGGCTGCCGCGCGCGGAAATCCTCACCTTCGAGGAGATCGAGCGGCTCGTCCGTCTGCTGTCGCGGCTCGGCGTCGACTCGGTCCGCCTGACCGGCGGTGAGCCGCTGGTGCGGCGCGAATTCCCGGCGCTGGTCGAGCGGCTGGCGGCGATCGAGGGCATCGACGACCTCTCGCTGACCACCAACGGCTACCTGCTCGCCGACCAGGCCGCCGACCTCGTCGCCGCCGGGATCGACCGGGTCAACGTCTCGATCGACAGCCTCGCCCGCGCCCGCTTCTTCGAGATCACCCGCCGCGACGCGCTCGACCGCGTGCTCGCGGGGCTCGACGCGATCGCCGCCTTCCCGGCGGTGAGCCCGGTCAAGGTCAATGCGGTGCCGGTGCCGGGCCTCGAACGCGACGACGTGCTGCGCTTCTGCGACCTCGCCCGCGAGCGCGGCTTCCAGGTCCGCTTCATCGAGTTCATGCCGCTCGACGGCGACCGTGCCTGGCAGCGCGAGGACGTGCTGACCGGGGCCGAGGTGCGGGCGCTGATCGAGGAGGTCCACCCGATGGTCGAGCGCCCGCGCGAGCCCCACGCCACCGCCCGCGTCTTCGCCTTCGCCGACGGCCGCGGCGAGATCGGCTTCATCAACCCCGTCTCCGAACCGTTCTGCGCCGACTGCGACCGCATCCGCCTGACCGCCGACGGCAAGCTCCGCACCTGCCTCTTCTCCCTGCACGAGACCGACCTGCGCGAGCCGTTGCGGGCGGGCGCCGACGACGCGGAGCTCGAGCAAATCGTCCGCGAGGCGGTCTGGCGCAAGGAGCTGAAGCACCGGATCGACGAGCCCGGCTTCCGGCCGCCGGCGCGGACGATGAGCGCGATCGGCGGCTGACCCGTGGCCGAGATGACCAGGGAGGAGTGGCTGCGAGCCTTCTGCGAGCGGATCGGCGTCGACCCGCCGACGCCCGCGGAGGAAGCGGAGCTGCTCGAACTGGCGGCGATCGCCGCCCACAGCTCCGAGCGCCCGGCCGCGCCGCTGGCCTGCTGGGCGGCGGGCAAGACGGGCCGCTCCCCGAGCGAGCTCCGAGAGATCGCCCGCGCCGTCAACCCGGACTAGGCGCGCACCCGCTCCGCGCCGGCGTAGACGTTGGTGCGGCCGCGGCGGGTGAAGCCGCAGAGGGTCATGCCGCGGTCGGCCGCCAGTTCGATCGCCAGCGTGCTCGGGGCGCCGACGCCGACCAGGATCGGAGCGCCCGCCACGGCGGCCTTCTGGACGAGCTCGAAGGAGAGCCGACCGCTGACGCAGAGGATCTTGTCGCTCAGCGGGACGAGGCCGTCGAGGAGCGCCCGCCCGATCACCTTGTCCATCGCGTTGTGGCGGCCGACGTCCTCGCGGGCGAGGAGCAGCTCGCCCGCCGGGTCGAAGAGCCCGGTCGCGTGAACGCCGCCGGTCAGCTCGAAGGTCGGCTGCTCGAGCCGGTCGGGCAGCGCGACCAGCACCGCACGATCGACCACCGGCCCCGGCCCGAGCGGCGCGCTCGCCACCGCGACCTCCTCCAGCGCCCCTTTCCCGCA
>DASZUH010000126.1:0-6455 GCA_035547715.1 Solirubrobacterales bacterium | reverse complement strand
AGGGCCGCGAGGTCGGCTACGTGGCCGGGGGCGAGCTTGCCGCGGTCCGGGGCCATCGCCACCGCCGCGGCGCCGGTGGTGTAGAGGGCGAGGGCCTGCTCGGCGGCGATGGCCTCCTGGGGGCCGACCGGCTCGTCGCGGCCGGCAATCCGGCGCGCGTCATCCGCAAGCTCTGAGGTGGTCGATTCCACGGACGGTGGCGGCGCAAGCCGTCGCCCGGGAGCGGGAAGGGACGCGGGGAAAGGGACGCGGCCGTCCCGGCCACGGCCCTGGCAGGTTGTGGCCGTGGCCGGGACGGCCGGGTCTGCGGGGAGAGGTCAAGGGTCCGTGCGTCCCGTGGGAGAGAGGCGCATGATCCGCCACGAAGACGCAGCGTCAAACGAGGCCTGATGTTGATGGGCCGAAAAGCGCTGATATAGAGCGCTTTTCGGCCCATCAACATGGCGTGGGCACGGAAGGGTGACGGGAGCGTGGAGTTCGTCGCGTCCCTGTGAACTTCCCCGAGGGTCCGGGGCCCCGGTCGCCGGCCGCGTCGCCTCCGGACCCCGGGCCGCCCGGCCCGGGGCGCAGGTTCCGTCACGAAGACGCCCGGAACGTCACGGTCCGTCCCGTCCTCCTCGGCGATCCCGACGGCGTGGTCGACTAACCCACCCATGGCGCCGGTCAGGTCGACCGCGCCCTCCCCACCCCTGGCAAAGGTGACGGAACCCATGAGGAACCGTGACGAACCGGGCGGGACCGTGACGGAAGCCCGCACCTCCTCCCGTCCCTGTGCCCGCTTCCCCACGGAACCCTCACGTCCCGTGCCTCTCGTGGCAAGCGGGCAACCTGCCAGGGCCGCCACGAGACGCCCGGGACCACCTCGGACGGCCGCCGCGCCCGCGAACCGCCGCCCCGCGCACCTCGGACGGCCGCCGCGGCCCTCTACAGCGACCCGCAGACCCAGGCGCTCGAGCCGGAGTCGGCCCAGATTTCGGCGGCGATGCGGTCCTGTTCGGCCTTCGGGGCGTTCTGGGGTTCGCCTTGGCCGCCGTAGAGTTCCCAGGTCGAGGGGAGGATCTGGTAGGCGCCGCCGGCCCCGCTCGAGGGGTTGACCGCGCCGTAGTTGCCGCCCGACTCGCACATCACGATGTAGGTCGGGATCGAGTACGGGCCGCCGAGCCAGCGGCCCACTTCTTCTTCGGCCGAGGCATCGGCTTCCGCTTCGCTCGCTTCGGCTTCGCGACGCTCGCGCGCTTCTTCGGCGCGGATCGCCTTGACGTCGTCGACCCACCGGGCGATGTCGCCCTTCAACTGGGCGAGCGAGGCTTCGCGGGCGCCGCTGACCGCCGCCAGGTGCTCGGCCGAGGCCGCCGCCGCCTCGCGCACCGTGGCGATTTCTTCGCGCGCGCCCGCCACCCGTTCGTCGTAGGCGACCGCTTCGCGCCTTGCGCCCGCGACCACGGTCACCTGGTGGTGGACCTGATCGCGCGTTTCGCCGACGTGGCGGGCAAGGGCCGAGTCGGCTTCGTTGATCTCGCGCAGATAGGTGTCGCGGGCGACGACTTCTTCGTAGTTCCCGGCGGCGAAGATGACGCTCGCGGTATCCGGCACGCCGTTCTCGTAGATCGACACGAGCCGTTCCGCCAGCGCCCGGTGGGCGCGCCGCAGCCGTCCCTTCTCGATCGCCAGCCGGCGCCGCTCGGCCGCCACTTCTTCGCTCAGCCGCGCCTCGCGCGCTTCGCCTTCGGCGAGCAGCCCGGAGAGCCGTTCCTCGTGCTTTTCGGCCCGGGCGGCTTCGGCTTCGGCGCTCGCCAGTTCGGCCTGACTGGCCTGCAACTGCCCGGCCAGCGCGCTCGCTTCCTCGCGCCCGGCGGTGAGCTTCGCTTCGAGCTTGCCCCGGTCGGCCGCGCTCGCCCCCGGCGCAAGCCCCAGAACCGACACGACGAGCGCGCCCAGCAGCGCCCCGGCGCAGGCCAGGGCGAGGAGATTCGATCTGACCCGAGCCGACGCCAAGGGCCATCGAGGCTAGCGAGCAGCGCTCATTTCTCCCGCAGGTTGCCGATAAAGCGCAAGAGATGTTTCAGGTCGCCCTCACTCCGTGGCGTCCTCGCGTTCGCGCAGCTGGTGGGCGAGGCGCGACTGCAGCGAGAAGATCTCGATGAAGCCGGGCGAGGCGGTATGCGAGAAGAGCTCTTCGCCGGAGGCGGAGAAGCTCGCCAGCTGCGCGTCGTAGATCGCGTTCGGCGAGGAACGCGTCACCACCCGCACGCTGCCTTTGTAGAGGCGCAGGCCGATCTCCCCCGTCACCCGCGCGTTGACCGCGCTCATGTAGGCGTCGAGGTCTTCGCGCAGCGGCTCCCACCACAGGCCCGCGTAGACGAGGTAGCCCCACCTCTGGTCCATCTGCGGCTTGAACTGGTTCTGGTGGATCGTCCCGACCAGGCGCTCGAGGTCCTCGTGCGCGGGCAGGATCAGCGCCGCCGCCGGCACCTCGTAGATGTCGCGTACCTTGAGGCCGACGATCCGGTCCTCGATGTGGTCGAGGATCCCGCAACCGTGCTTCGTCCCCAGCTCGGCCGCCCGTTCGAGCAGCTCGACCAGGCCGAGCCGCTCGCCGTCGATCGACACCGGCAGGCCCGCCTCGAAGCCGATCGTCACGACCTGGGCCTCGTCCGGCGCGTCCTCGGGACGCCCGACCAGCCCGAAGACGTCGTCCTCCGGCGCGTGCCCCAGGTCCTCGATCCAGCGGCCCTCCGAGGAGCGTCCCCAGAGGTTGTCGTCGACCGAGTAGGGCGCGACCTCGGTGCCGCCCTTGACCGGGATCCCGTGCTCCCGCGCGTAGGCGATCTCCTCGTCGCGCCCCATCGCCCAGGAGCGCACCGGCGCGATCGTCTTCAGCTCCGGCGCCAGCGTCGCCACCGTCGCCTCGATCCGCACCTGGTCGTTGCCTTTGCCGGTGCAGCCGTGGGCGATCGTGTCGCAATTCGACCGCCGCGCGTACTCGACCGCCAGCTGCGCGATCAGCGGCCGGCCGAGCGCGGTGAACAGCGGGTAGCCGTTGCCGTAGTTGGCGTTGGCGCGGATCGCGGGCGCGAGGAACTCGGCCGCGAACTGCTCACGGGCGTCGACGACGTGGCACTCGACCGCGCCGAGGCGCTTCGCCTTGTCTTCGATCACGCCGTAGTCCTCACCCGGCTGGCCGAGGTTCACGGTCAGGGTCACGACTTCCGCGTCGTAGGAATCCTGGATCCACTTCAGCATAACGCTGGTGTCGAGGCCGCCCGAGTAGAGCAGCAGCACCCGGTCCACCCGGGACGGATCGGCCTCGTAACTTGCGGTGGGACGCTGCTGCGTCGGGTCGGCCCCGCTCATTCAGCTTCGACCCCGCCGCCGGGTTCTTCTTCCGTCGGGACTTCTTCGATCGCACCTTCTTCTTCGGGCAGCACTTCTTCTATTTCCCCGCCTTCTTCCAATTCGGGTTCTTCCAGTTCACCTTCGACCCCGCCGGTTTCCGCTTCACCTTCGGATTCGGCACCTTCGGCTTCTTCTTTACCTTCCGCCGATTTGCCTTTTTCGGGCTGTGCTTCGACTTCGGTGGTCACTTCTTTGGTGACCGTGACGGTCTTCGTTTCGCCGCCGCCGCCGGAGACGAGCAGGGCGATGAAGAGGCCGAGGATCACCGCGCCCATGATGGCGACGACGAGTCGCATGTTGCCGTGCGGTTTCTGCTGCGGTGGACGACGGCGACGAGGGGGCTCGTCGTCGTAGTTCATCAGTCTGGTCGGATCCTCATTCATAAGGGTTGTTTACGGCGTCGGGACCGCAGTCCCTCCCCAATTTTGGGACCGGCCTCAGCGCTCGGGGCCGAGGATCGCGTCGAGGATCGCCGTCGTGTCGACGATCGCGAAGCCGCTGCGGAGGCGCTGCGCGATCTCCTCGCGACTCGACCCGGACACGGCCATCTGGGTCGCCAGCAGGCGGGCGCCGGCCGAGGTGCCGGCGACGCCGGGCTCGGGATCGGGCTCGGGCTCGGGCTGCGGGGAAGCCGGGGGCTGGGGAGGCGTCGGCGGCTCGGGTGCGGCCTCGGCCGCCCCGACGACGGTCAGGGACGGGCCCGGCTCGCGCCGTTGCTCGCGCTCCGCTCCCCACGGGGAGGGCTCGCGCACCGGCCGCGACCCGGTGAAGGAGTCGGTGCCGCCGAGCTCCACCCGCGCCTGCGCCAGCGCCGCCCGCAGCGCCTCGGCGCCGCGCTTCAGCGCCTCGGCCTGGGCGTCGAGCTCCTCGGTCAGGGTCGCCAGCCGCCCGAGCCGTTCGGCGACGATCCGGTCGGCCTCCTCGGTCGCGTCGGCGAGCCGCTCGCGCGCTTCGGCTTCGGCCTCGTCGATCACCTGCCTCGCCGCCTGCTCGGCGGCAGCGACGATCTCCGCGAGGCGCGCCGCGGTCGTGTCTTCGATCTGTCGCCGCCGAGCGGGGCCGTCCGGGTTCACGAGGCCCTGAAGCCTAGAAGCGATTCGCCGATCAGTCCAACCGCGCGGTCGATCTGCTCCGGCTCGACCACCAGCGGCGGCAGCAGCCGCAGGGTCGACGGCGCCGGGACGTTGACGACGAGGCCGCGCCCAAGCAGGTCGGCGCCGACCGCGGCGGCGTCGATCCCCTCCTCCAGGGCGACCCCGATCATCAGCCCGCGACCACGCGTCCCGGCCACGCCGTCCAGGTCCTCCAGCCCGCTCCGCAGCCTGGCGCCGAGCTCGCGCACCGAGCGCAGGAGCGCCGGGTCGTCGACCACGTCGAGGACCGCCAGCGCCGCCCTGCTGCCGATCGGCCCGGCGGCGAAGGTCGACCCGTGGTCGCCCGGCTGCAGCGCCTCGGCCGCCTCCGGCCCGGTGATGCAGGCGCCGATCGGCATGCCGTTGCCGAGCGCCTTGGCCGCGGTGATCACGTCGGGACGCACCGGCGTCTGCTCGTAGGCCCAGAGCGAGCCGGTCCGCCCGATCCCGGTCTGGATCTCGTCGAAGATCAGCAGCGCCCCGGTTGCGTCGCAGGCCTCCCGCGCGGCCACCAGCGCCTCCTCGGAGGTCGGCCAGACCCCCGACTCGCCCTGGATCGGCTCGATCAGCACCGCGGCGGTGTTCGGGCCGACGGCGGCGCGGAGCGCCCGGGCGTCGTTGTCGGGGACCGAGACGAAGCCGGGCAGATAGGGCCCGAGCGCCTCGTTGCGGGCCAGCTTCGGCGTCGCCGACAGCGCCCCGTAGGTGCGGCCGTGGAACTCGCCTTCGAAGCTGACGATCTCCGGCGCGGTGATCCCGCGCCCGTGGGCGTGCTTGCGCGCGACCTTGATCGCCGCCTCGTTGGCCTCGGTGCCGGAGTTGCAGAAGAAGACCCGCCCGCCGAGGCTCGACTCCGACAGCCGCTGCGCCAGCCTGGTCATCGGCTCGGTATAGAAGAGGTTCGAGACGTGCATCAGCCGCGCCGCCTGCCCGGTCACCGCGCCGACCACCGCCGGGTGGCAGTGGCCGATCGAGCAGACCGAGATCCCGGCGAGGAAGTCGAGGTACTCCTTGCCGTCGGCGTCCCAGAGCAGGCAGCCCTCGCCGCGGACGAAGTCGACGGGGCCGCGTTTGTAGGTGCGCATCAGATAGCGCTCCTCCAGCGTCTGCGTCTCGGCCAGCCCCATCATCGTCATCCCTTCCGCGGTGCTCATGCTCATGGCACCACCATCGTGCCGATACCGGCGTCGGTGAATAGCTCGAGAAGAAGGCTGTGGGGGATGCGCCCGTCGATGATGTGGGCCGACTGGGCGCCGCCGTTGACCGCGTCGGCGCAGGCCTGCAGCTTCGGCCGCATCCCGCCCGCGAGGCCCGGCAGCGCCGCTTCGACCTCGCCGACCGTGGCGCGGGAGATCAACGACTGCTCGTCGGCGGGGTCGGCGAGCCAGCCCTCGACGTCGGTGAGGAAGATCGCCTTGGTCGCCCCCAGCGCCGCCGCCACCTTGCCCGCCGCCTCGTCGGCGTTGACGTTGTAGGACTGGCCGAGCCGGTCGGAGGCCGAGGAGGCGATCACCGGGATGTAGTCGACCGCGATGTGGTTGAGGACGTCGACGTCGACCCGGTCGATCGTGCCGACGAAGCCGACCCGGTCGGCGTTCGGCGCCGGCGCCACCTCGAAGAGCGTGCCGTCCTCACCGGAGAGGCCGACCGCGGGCGACCCGTGCCGGTTCAGCCGCTGGACGATTTCCGAGTTCAGCTTGCCGACCAGGACCATCTTGGCGATCTCGACCGTGTCGGCATCGGAGACCCGCAGGCCCTCGTGGAACTGCACCTCGAGCCCGAGTTTGTCCATGTAGCGGGTGATCTCGGGACCGCCGCCGTGGACGACGATCGGGTTCAGGCCGACGTACTTGAGCAGCACGACGTCGGCGGCGAAGGCGTCGCGCAGGCCCTCGTCGAGCATCGCCGCGCCGCCGTACTTGATCA
>DASZUH010000125.1:0-5495 GCA_035547715.1 Solirubrobacterales bacterium | reverse complement strand
GGAGGACGTCTGCGTGCCGCCGGCGCGGGTCGCCGAGTGCGCGCGGGACCTGCAGGCGCTGCTCGGCGAGCACGGCTTCCTGATCGGGGTCGCCGGCCACGCCTCGGCCGGCAACCTCCATTTCACGCTGACGCCGGACTTCTCCAAGCCGGAGGACCTCGAGCGCTACGAGGCGTTCATGGGTGGCCTGGTCGAGCTGATCGTCGACAAGTACGACGGCTCGCTGAAGGCCGAGCACGGGACCGGGGTGAACATGGCCCCCTACCTGGAGCGCGAGTGGGGGACGAAGGCGACCGAGCTGATGTGGCGGGTGAAGCGGCTCGCCGACCCCGACGAGGTGCTCAACCCCGGCGTCGTCCTCAATCGCGACCCCGGCGTCCACCTGCGCAACCTGAAAACGGAACCGCCGATCGACGGCCCCGCCGCCTCCTGCATGGAGTGCGGCTTCTGCGAGCCGGTCTGCCCGAGCCGTGATCTGACGACGACGCCGCGCCAGCGGATCGTCCTGCGGCGGGAGATCGCCCGCCAGCCGGACGGCTCCGCGCTCCAGGAGGCCCTGCTCGAGGAACTGGGCCACGAGGTGCTCGACACCTGCGCCGCCGACGGCAGCTGCCAGCTTGCCTGTCCGGTCGGGATCGACACCGGCCGCCTGGTCAAGGAACTGCGGGCGGAGCGGCACACGGAGCGCGCCGAGTCGTTGGCGCTGGCGGCGGCGAAACGGTGGGGGGCGGCCGAGTCGGCCTCGCGGACGGGGCTGCGGGTCGGCGGCCCGGCGACGCGGCGGACGCGCAGGGGCCGGGCGCTCCCCGGCCCGGCGGAGTCGAGGATGCCGGCGACGACCCGCGAGGGCGCCGCCGCCGTCTACGTCCCCTCCTGCACCAACCGGATCTTCGGCGGCGGCCCGATCGAGGCCCTGGTGGCGGTCTCGGCCCGCGCCGGGCTGCCGGTCTGGATCCCCGGCGACGTCGCGGGCAGCTGCTGCGGCCTCCCCTGGAGCTCGAAAGGGTTCGGCGCCGCGCACCGCCACAAGGCCAACGAGCTGGTCGAGCAGCTCTGGGAATGGAGCGGCGAAGGCGCGCTGCCGATCGTCGTCGATGCCGCCTCCTGCACCGGCCAGATCGTCGAACCGGGGGAGGGGACGCTGAGCGACGGCAACGCCGAGCACCTCGCGGCGCTGACGATCCTCGACTCGGTCGCCTGGGCCCACGACCGGCTGCTGCCCGGCCTGAAGATCACGCGCAGGCTCGGCACCGCCGCGATCCACCCGACCTGCGCGACCAACCGCCAGGGCAACGCCCCCCGCCTCCGCGCCCTCGCCGCGGCCATCGCCGCAGACGTCTACGTCCCCCCGACGGCGACCTGCTGCGGCTTCGCCGGCGACCGCGGCATCTCCCACCCCGAGCTGACCGCGGCGGCGACGAAGGCCGAGGCAACCGAGGTCGCCGCGCGCGCCGCGTCTCTCCCGGCCCGCCACTTCGACGCCTACCTCTCATCCAACCGCACCTGCGAGATCGGCCTCTCCCGCGCCACCGGCCGCGACTACGAGTCGATCATCAACGCCCTCGAGCGCGCCACCCGCTCGTCATCCGGGTCCCGGCCTTAGGCCTCCGATGCCACCCTCGGCGGGCGGCGCATCCGAGGTGAGCAAAAGTTCGCGCTGTGACTCACGGAAGAAGGCCACGGTGTCCTCGATCGCGCTCACTTCACTTCTTCGCAGGACGTGGGTTTCACCGTGAGAAGCCGTCGCGATCTGGATTGGAAGGTCGACACCTTTCGGCGAGGCCTTGACAGCCTCTTCCGCGACCATGTGGGTGACCATCTTGGTCAGCTCGAGGGACAGCGTGCCGAACTCGAGAAACTCGGATCGGGCGAAGCCGAAGCGCCCGAGGACGGAGCCGCTTCCGATCGCGCCGAACGGGCGCTCAAACTCGACATGACCATCCTGCCGAGCCCAGAGAAGGTAGTGGCGGCCGCTCGCTGCGTCGTACCAGGCGAATAGGCCCTCGAATCGAGGCGCTTGGCCTGTCCCGGTCCTCAGGTCGCCCGCCGTCGCCAGCATCGCCTCACGGATCGTCGATTTAGTGACCTCACGACCCGGATTCGCCTTCAAGTCCGCCTCTTCGAGGGAGGTATACAGGTCTTGTGCCGCAGCGAACGGTCCGGCCAATCCCCAGATCAACCCGTAGTCGGTCTTGAACAGCTTCGTTTGTGACTGTCTGATTTCGCCATGGGTACCCTGGCTGTCACTTGCCAGGACCACTCCCTCTTTCCCCTGCAGCCCGACTACGAGAGTCACGGCCAGGCAGCATACGCACTACCGTCGTAGCTCAGGAGGCGCGACGAAAGACAGACTTCGACGCGTACTCGGGGAACCGGTCGTAGACGTCCTCGAGGACTTCTCTATAGGTGTGTGTGGACACGTCAGCCTTGATCGCGTACAGAAGCCGGGCGGTCGCTTCCGACGGCTCTTGGCGGAGAAGCTCCCGAGCGGCGAGGAGCCCGTTCTCGGTGGCGACGTAGCGGGACCACGATTGACCCTGGACCTCTTTGGCCTCGATCAAGCCTTGCTCCGTCAGTGACTCCAGATCCCGATAGATCTGCACGCTCATCGGTCCGTAGTTGTATGGAACGAAGTTGTAGATCTCGCCCGGATCCGACCCCTCGTCCATCGCGAATAGAAACATCCCCTTTTGGAGGCGGATCGGGTCAAGGCCCCGGGGCGCGCCATCCAGGGCGATGAAAAGGAGGAGTCGATCGTGGGGCTGCACGGTTGCGGATGCTAAGTGAAGTTGAAATGCCGGCTTCGCTTTTAGCGGTAAGTGGGACTTTCTATCTCTGCCCGGACGGAAGCCGTGCCAGAAGCTCTTCCATTTGACCGGGGCGCGTTCCAGGCGGGTTTTGAAGGCTGACGAAGGCATCTGTCTGTAGATGTGTTGTCTACAGTGGAACGTACCTCGACAGCCTGACGCTGTCGAGAAAAGCTTCACAAATGTTTCATTTGAAACGTGAGCCTCCGCGCACGCGCTGCAGATCGACGCCGTGAAGTGGGATCGGCTCAGTGAGCAGAGGTGCGGCCGGGTGCGCCGGTCGCCCGCGCGTCGACGTCGCGCAGCAATGCCTGGGCGTTGGCGTCGCGCTCCATCCGCTTGTCCATCAGCGGCATCACGATGCCGCGGGCGGCGCTGACGTAGCGCCACCACCTGGGGGCGAAGACGCGCGGGGCGCGCTCCTCGATCCCGCGGACGAAGGCCGCGGCGGCCTCCTCGGGCTTGATCCGCTTGAGCAGGAAGCTCGGCGTCGTCCGGTTCAGGCGTTCGGCGTCGGGCTGGGAGAGCGCGTCCTGGACCATCGTCGTGTCGACCCAGCCGAAGTAGGCGACGGTCGCGGAGGCGCCGTGCGGCGCGAGCTCCACCCGCAGCGCCCGGCCGAGGCTCTCGACCCCGGGCTTGGCGACCGCGTAGGGACTGTTGCCGAAGCCGTTGGCGAAGGCGTAGACGGAGGAGACGAGGCCGATCTGGCCGCGCCGCTCGACGATCTGCGGCAGCGCCGCGCGCACGGTGCGGAAGACGCCCATCAGGTCGACCTCCAGCACCCGTTCCCATTCCTCGCCGGAGATGCCGTAGACGGTCGCCATCGATTTCTGCGCGATGCCCGCGTTGGCCACCGCGCAGTCGAGGCCGCCCAACTTGTCGACGACCTCGGCGACGGCGGCCATCATCGCCCCCTGGTCGGTCACGTCGGCCCCGATCCCGATCGCCCGCTCGCCGATCCGCGCCGCCGCGTCGGCGGCCTGCTGCGGATCGAGGTCGAGGACGGCGACCGAGGCGCCGCGCATCTGCATCTGACGAGCGGTCTCGAAGCCGATCCCCCTCGCCGCGCCGGTCACCAGCGCCACCTTGCCGTTCAGATCGAATGCAGGCATCGGTGCAACCATATTGGCCGGCCGGCCAATATGTCGGGAAACCTTGCATCCGGCGCCGCCGAAGGGGCGCGCATCGCCTCACTCCTAGAATCCGCCGTCGATGTCCGGATTCGCCCCCGTCGACCCGAAGCAGTCCTTCCCCGAGCTCGAGGAGCGCGCGCTCGCGCGCTGGCGCGAGCAGGACCTCTTCGCCCGCACCCTCGCCGCCCGCGCCGACGCGCCGATCTGGAGCTTCTACGAGGGTCCGCCGACCGCCAACGGCCGGCCCGGCTCCCACCACGTCCTCGCCCGTGTCTTCAAGGACATCTACCCGCGCTACCGCACGATGACCGGGCACCGGGTGCCGCGCAAAGCGGGCTGGGACTGCCACGGGCTGCCGGTCGAGCTCGAGGTCGAAAAACGGCTCGGCATCTCCTCCAAGGACGAAGTCGAGGACTTCGGCATCGCCGAGTTCAATCAGCGCTGCCGCGAATCGGTCTTCGAGTACGTCGAGGAGTGGAACCGGCTGACCGAGCGGATCGCCTACTGGGTCGACCTCGACGACCCCTACGTGACCCTGGAGGACCGCTACATCGAGTCGGTCTGGTGGTCGCTCTCCCAGCTCTTCGAGAAGGGCCACCTCTACGAGGGCCACAAGGTCGTCCCCTACTGCCCGCGCGACGGCACGCCGCTCTCCTCGCACGAGGTCGCGCAGGGGTACGAGGACGTCAAGGACGCCTCGATCTACGTGCGCTTCCCGCTCCTCGACGCCGAGGACGAGGCGCTGCTGGTCTGGACGACGACCCCGTGGACGCTGCCGGGGAACAAAGCGGTGGCGGTCAATCCTTCTGTCACCTACGTCCGTGCCCGGTTGGACGACGAGACCTTGGTCGTCGCCAAGAACCTTGTCGAGAAGGTCCTCGGGGAGGACGCGGAGATCCTCGAGGAGGTGTCGGGGGACTCTTTGATCGGACTTCACTACAAAGGCCCGATCTTCGATCTCTCAGATGTCGAGCCCGGCGGCTTCCCGGTGATCGCCGGGGACTTCGTCACCACCGAGGACGGCACCGGCCTGGTCCACATCGCGCCGCCCTTCGGCGAGGACGACTACGCGGTCGGCGCCGCCGCCGGCCTCTTCGACCCGACCGTCGCCGGCACCCTCTACAACCCGGTCCGCCCGGATGGCCGATTCGACGACCGAGTCATCGGCTTCGCCGGCGAGTTCGTAAAAGGAAGTGAGACGACCCGGCGCCTCATCGAACAGCTCGAAGACCGCGGCCTGCTCTTCCGCGAGCAGGCCTACGAGCACGCCTACCCACACTGCTGGCGCTGCGGCACGCCGCTCCTCTACTACGCGACCTCGAGCTGGTACGTCGCCACCTCCGCCGCCCGCGATCGGCTGCTCGCCAACAACGAGACGATCGGCTGGCACCCCGAGCACGTCAAGCACGGGCGCTTCGGCAAATGGCTGGAGAACAACGTCGACTGGGCGCTCTCCCGCAACCGCTACTGGGGGACGCCGCTGCCGATCTGGGAGTGCGAGTCGGAGGGCTGCGACGGCGTGATCTGCGTCGGCTCGAAAGCGGACCTGGTC
>DASZUH010000124.1:0-7289 GCA_035547715.1 Solirubrobacterales bacterium | reverse complement strand
CCGACGACGAGTAGCCGATCCGCCTCGAGGCGGGTCAAACTGGCGCCCGAAGCCCGCGGGGCGGCCGTCCGAGTTGCGCCCGGCCATCTCGTTGGCGACCGGGCAGGTTGAGGCCGCCACCGAGATGGCCGGGTCCGTGGGGAGTGAGGAAGGTCCGTGACGGGCGCCGGGCGACGTGCGCGTGTCGCCGGGAAGAAGCGCATGATCCGCCACGAAGGCGCAGGGTCCGTGACGAAGACGCGTGGGACGTCACGGTCTCGTCCCACTTCCACATCACCGCCCACGACGTCCGTGCAGTTGTACCGCCCATAGGGGGCACAAGTGCACGGACGTCCCTCCACCCGATGTGGACCCGTGACGTTCCGGGCAGAAGGGTCACGGAAGTCCGGAGTTCCTCCCGTCCCTGTGCCCCGTTCCCCACGGAACCCCCACGTCCCGGAGGATCCACCGCTACGCCTCGTACACCGCCCGCACCACGGCGAGGTCGCCGCCGGTCCAGGTCACCTCGCCGCCGGTCCACTCGGCGAGGTCGGCGGCCGTCTCGGGGAAGTCGTAACCCTCGGTGATCTCGGTCAGTTGCGGCTCGGCCTTGACCACGTCGCCGAGGACCAGCGCCCGCGACTGCTCGCGGACGCGGCGGAAGAGATCGCGCTTCTGGTCGGCCGGGAGATGGTGGACCGAGAGGACGCCGATCACCAGGTCCCAGGGGCCGTCGGGGAGCGGGTCCTCGATCCGCGCCAGCTGAACGTCGTCGTACATCTCGCGCAGGTGGAAGACCATGTCGGGGGACGAGTCGAGGCCGACGACCCAGGCGTCGGGATAGACCTCGAGCAGCCGCCGGGTCGTCTCGCCGGTGCCCATCCCGAGCTCCAGCACCCGCTCGGGGGCGAAGGGGATCGCCGCGATCGCCTGGTCCTGGAGGTCGTCATAACCGGGGACCTCGGCGCGGATCGTCTCCAGATAGCCATCTGGTTTCCAGCTGAAATCACTCACTTGCGTAACCTCGGAGGATATGCCGAGCACGCCCGAGACCGTCATCGACCTTTCCCGCCTCAACCTTTCCCCCGGGGACGGCAAACGAATCGAGCTGCCGGTCGAGCTCGCCCCCTTCGAGCTCGGCGGGCAGACCTACGTCGCCGATCCGGCGGCGCCGCGCGTGCGCCTCGAGGCCTCGCGCCACTCGAGCGGCTTCGCCTTCAAGCTCACCTTCCCGGTCCACATCGAGGGACCGTGCATGCGGTGCCTCGAGCCGGCCGGCCTCGACCTCGAGGTCGAGGCGCGCGAGGTCGACCAGACCGGCACCGCCGACGCCGACCTGCGCAGCCCCTACATCCAGGACGACGAGCTCGACATCGGCCGTTGGGCCCACGACGCCGTGCTCCTCGCCCTCCCGACCCAGATCCTCTGCCGCCCCGACTGCCTCGGCCTCTGCCCCACCTGCGGCGAGCCGCTGAACGACGCCGACCCGGCCGATCACGAGCACGAGCAGCCGATCGACGAGCGCTGGGCGGCGCTGAAGAACCTGAAACTGGAGTAGCGCCGGCTACGGCGCCTGATCGAGCTCGGGCGCGGGTTCTTCCTCGCGCCCGGCGAGGCGATCGCGGCCGCGCTGGACGGCGGCCAGGAACTTCTGCAGGTTGACTTCGAGCGTGTTGAGGATCTCGTCGGCGTAGTCCTCGGCGCCGAGGCGGATTTCGCGCTCGCGGTTGCGGGCGTCCTCGACGATCTCGTCGGCGGCGCGCTCGGCCTGTTTGGTGACCTCCTCGTCGGAGATCAGGCGGGCCTGCTGCTCGCGCGCCTCACGGACGATGCGCTCGGCCTCGCGTTTGGCCTCGGCGAGCATCTCCTGCCGCTCCTTGACGATCCACCGCGCCTGCTTGATCTCCTCCGGGATCGTCGCGCGCATCTGGTCGAGGAGGTCGTAGATCTCCTCGCGGTCGACACGCACCTGATCGGTCAGCGGGACCGGGCGGGCGTTGTGAACAACGTCGTCGAGTTTGTCTATGAGGACCAGGACGTCCATGAACGGTGGATAAGCCTACGTGTATGCGGGGGTTTTGGCGAAAGAAAGAGTAACCCTGGGCGAATTTGCAAGAGGATGCCCAGGCGGGGGCGAGACCGGATAACCCTACCTTGCGGCCCGGCTCGATCGTCGGCGGCGACGAAAATCAGCGGTCGGAGAGCCGCTCGGCGAGCGCACCGACGACCGCCGGCGGCACCAGGTCGGAGACGTCGCCACCGAACGTCGCCATTTCCTTGACCCCGGTCGAGGAGAGGAACGAGTAGTGCGGCGAGGCGATCACGTAGATGCTCTCGATGCCCGGGTCGAGCTTGCGATTCAGCTGCGCCATCTCGAACTCGTACTCGAAATCGGAGATCGCGCGCATGCCCTTGACGATCGCGTGGGCGTCGTTTTCGCGGGCGAACTCGACCAGCAGGGTGGAGAAGATCCGCACCTCGACGTTGTCGAGATCGGCCGTCGCCGTCTCGATGAACGCCTTGCGCTCGGGCGCGGTGAAGAGCGTCTTGTTCTTCCGCAGCGGGTTGTTGACGACGCCGACGACGACCTTGTCGAAGACCCGCGAGGTCCGCGTGATGATGTCCAGGTGGCCGTTGGTGACCGGGTCGTAGGTCCCCGGACAGACGACCGTGCCGTTGCGTTCGCTCACTCGCCCTCCAGTGCGTAGATCGAGACGTCGGCGGCCCCGTAGCGGCGCTGCCGCAGCCGCGCCAACGAGGCGATCGCCAACGGGCTTCGCGCCCCGCTCTCGATCACCGCGCGCCCGCCGGGTGCCAGCACCCCGGGCAGGTGCCTGTCCAGTTCCGCCGCCAAATCGGGCGCGAGTCTATAAGGAGCATCGACGAAGACGAGGTCGAAGCGCTCCGCCTGGGCGGAAGCGCTCGCCAACCAGGAGCCCGCGTCGGCGCGGACGAGGTCGGCGCGACCGGCGAGGCCGAGCCGCTCGACGTTGCCGAGCGCCGGGCGGATGTCGCGGTCGACCAGGGTGGCGCGGGCGGCGCCGCGCGAGAGCGCCTCGATCGCCAGCGCCCCGGTGCCGCAGTAGAGGTCGAGGACGACGGCGCCCTCGACCCGCTCGCCGAGGGTCGAGAAGACCGCCTCGCGGACGCGCTCGGAGGTCGGCCGCACCTGCCGGCCCCGCGGCGCGACCAGTCTCTGCCCCTTCAGCTCGCCGGCGATCACCCGCATCGCATCACCGATCCCTCGTCGTCGACATCACCGGATCAAAGCGGGATCGGGTCGGCGGCGCCGGCGCCGAAGCGGCGGCGGGCGGCCTCGAGCAGGGGACCGAGCTCGGGCGCGTCGAGCGAGCCGTGCTCGCGCAGCAGCGCCAGGACCTCCTCGCGCGCCTCGACCAGGAGCCCTTCGTCGTCGGGCAGCCTGGCGACGCGGAAGCGCGCCATGCCGCTCTGGCGGGTGCCGAGGATCTCGCCCTCGCCGCGCAGCAGCAGGTCGACCTCGGCCAGCTCGAAGCCGTCCCGCGTCCGCTCCACCGCGGCGAGCCGGCGGCGCGCCATCCCCCCTGCCTCCGCGGCGAACAGCAGGCACTGTGAGGGATGCTCGCCGCGCCCGACCCGGCCGCGCAGCTGGTGGAGCTGGGAGACGCCGAAGCGCTCGGCCCCCTCGATCAGCATCACGGTCGCGTTCGGCACGTCGATCCCGACCTCGATCACCGTCGTCGCCACCAGCACGTCGGTCTCCCCGGCGGCGAAGGCCGCCATCGCCGCCGCCTTCTCGCTCGAGGGCATCTGCCCGTGGAGCAGCCCGACCCGGAAGTCGCGCAGCTCGCCACGGCGCAGTCGCTCGGCCTCCTCCCCGGCCGCCTTGCCGGGCATCTTCTCGGAGGCCTCGACCAGCGGGCAGACGACGAACGCCTGGCGCCCTTCGCGCAGCCGCTCGCGCAGGAAGTCGTAGACGACCTCCCGGTCCGCCTCGCCGACCACTTTCGTCATCACCGGCTTGCGCCCCGCGGGCAGGACGTGGAGCGCGGTCGTGTCGAGGTCCCCGTACTCGGTCAGCGACAGCGTCCGCGGGATCGGCGTCGCGGTCATGTGGAGGACGTGCGGCCACATCCCCTCGACCCCCTTGGCGTCGAGCGCGCGCCGCTGCTCGACCCCGAAGCGGTGCTGCTCGTCGATCACGCAGAGGCCGAGGCGGGCGAACTCGACGGTCGGCTCGATCAGCGCGTGGGTCCCGACGATGAGCCCCAGCTCGCCGGTGGCGAGCTGGTTCAGGGCCTGGCGGCGGACCGGCGCGGGCGTCGCCCCGGTGAGCAGGGCGAAGGGCACCGCCTCGGCCGCGAGCAGGCGCCCGAGCGTGATCGCGTGCTGCTCGGCGAGCGTCTCGGTCGGCGCCATCAGCGCCGCCTGGTGGCCCGCTTCGAGCGCGCGCAACATCGCGTAGACGGCGACCACGGTCTTGCCCGAGCCGACCTCCCCCATCAGGAGGCGCTGCATCGGCTCGCCCGAGTCGACGTCTGCGTCGATGTCGGCGAAGGCGGCGCGCTGATCGGCGGTCGGGGCGAAGGGCAGGTCGGCCAGCCAGCGCTCGACCACCGCGCCGGGCCTGCCGAAGCGGGGTGCCGGGCGGGCGCGCCGGTGGCTCGTTTTGCGCGTGGTCAGGAGCGCCTGGTGGAGGAAGAGCTCTTCGTAGCCGAGCCGCCAGCGCGCTTCCTCGAGTTCCTTCGGCGAGGTCGGGAAGTGCGCCGCCTCGATCGCCGCGCCGACCGAGCCGAACCGGTGCCTGACCTGGACCGCCGCGGGCAGCCCCTCGATCGCGTTACGCGCCAGGGGCACGGCCCGTTTGGCCCATTCGCGGATCCGCCGCGGCGGCAGGTCCTCGGTGGCCGGGTGGACCGGCACGAAGGACCCGGAGCGCTCCTCGCCGCCCTCCTCCTCCTCGGCGTCCGCGGCGGCGATCAGCTCCCACTCCTGCACCGTGAGGCCCTTCGGGCTCCGCCTGCCGGTGATCAGCACCCGGGCGCCCTTCTCCAGCTTGCCGCTGACCCAGGGCTGGTTGAACCAGGTCGCCCGCACGCTCCCGGTCGGATCGCCGACCTTGACCCCGACCATCGTCAACTTCCCCCGCCGGAACGGCCGCGGCGGGTTGCCTTCCACGGTGACGAGGACGGTCCCGGTCTCCCCCGCCTCGAGCTGCCCGAGCGGGCGGATCTGCCGATCCCGGTGCGAGTGCGGGAAGCGGTAGAGGAGGTCCCCGACCGTCGCGATCCCGGCCGCGCGGGCCGCCTCGGCCAGCTTCGGACCGACCCCGTCGAGCGCCTCGAGCCCCGCCTCGAGCACGCTCGGGCGCGGCCAGTGAATGCCGGCGCTTAAAAGTTCGGCGCGGGTTGGCTCGCCCTGCCCGGCGAAGCCGCGCACCGCTACTGCGCCGCCAGCAGCCACCACCAGCTCGGCTGGCCTCCCTCGTGCTTCTCCAGCTCGACCCCCTCGGGGACGTGCGCGTCGATCTCCTCCAGCGGGATCGGGGCGCCCTCGCCGCCGATCACGGTGACGATCTCGGCGTCTGTCGCGAGCACCTCGATCGTCGCCAGGAGCGTCGACCCGGCCCCTCCCCAGGCGACGATCTCGCCCGCGGCGAAGCCGACCGCGTCGCCGCGCTTGAAGCGTCCCTGGGCGTCGTCGCGGGCCGCCGGGGCGACGCCGCCGGTGGCGACGTCGTCGAGCGCCAGCTCGAGCCGCTGCGCGTTCTCGGCCAGCGCCGCCGTCGGGTCGAACTCGACCAGCGCCAGCAGGCTCGCCTGCTGCGAGGTCGCCGGGACCACCCGGGCGGGCTTCTCGGAGAGCTCGCAGGCGCGCTCCGCCGCCATGATCACGTTGGAGGAGCTCGGCAGCACCAGCACTTCCTCGGCCTCGGCGCCGTGGATGCCGGCGAGCAGCTCCGAGGTCGAGGGGTTGAGCGTCTCGCCGCCGTCGACGACGTCGGCGCCGAGCCCGGCGAAGAGCCGCGCCATCCCCGCGCCGGCCGCCACCGCGACCACCCCGGTCCGTCCCGCCGCCAGCCGCGCGTCGCGTTCGGCGACCTGCTGGCGCATGTCGGCGACGTCGACGTTGGCGACCTCGCCGAGCCCGTCGAACACCGACATCGCCGCCTCCGGCGTGTCGGTGTGGACGTGAACCTTCAGCGTCGCTTCGTCGCCGACGACGAGGACCGAGTCGCCGAGTGCCTCGAGGCGCGGCAGCACCGCGCGGTCGTCGAGGCCGGTGCCGGAGACGATGAAGTTGGTGCAGTATCGGTAGCGGCTGTCCTCGTGGTGGGGCCGGGTCAGCCTCGGCGGCTCGCGGTGGGTGACCGCCGGCGGCGGCGCGCCGTCGCCGCGCAACCCGGCGACGACCCCGGCCATGATCACGACCAGGCCGTGGCCGCCGGCGTCGACGACGCCCGATTCGCGCAGCACCTCGAGCTGCTCCGGCGTCCGCGCCACGGCGCGCTCGCCGTCGGCGATCGCCCGCTCCAGCACCTCGGCCAGGATCGCGTCCTGCTGCTCCTCGGAGACGTCGTCGCCGAGCCGCTGTTTGTCGGCCGAGAGGTGGGCGAGCTGGCGGGTGAGCGAGTGCGCCATCTCGCGGAAGACGGTCAGCATCGTCCCCTCGGCGGGCTCGCGGACCGAGTCGTAGGCGGCGTCGGCGGCCGCGGCGAAGGCGGCGGCGACCAGCAGCGGGTCGACCAGCTCGCCCGGGCGCGACGCGAGCTCTTCGGCGGCGCCGCGGACGATCTGCGAGAGGATCACGCCGGAGTTGCCGCGCGCGCCCATCAGCGCCGCCCGCGCCAGGGTCTGCACCAGCACCGTGCGCCCGACCTCGTCGGCGCCGCTGGCACCGTCGACCCGGTCGAGCTCCTCCATCACCGCGCGCAGGGTCATCGCCATGTTGTCACCGGTGTCGCCGTCGGCGACCGGGAACACGTTGAGGTCGTTCACCTCCTGGCGCCGCGCCTCGAGCGAGGCCAATGCAGAGCTGACGACCCGTCGGAAGCGGGCGATGGATGGATCGGGCATGCGGTCTAAAACCTAGCGGGGGTGACGGCCGCCGCATTTATCGGTACGTTCACCCTCTCCACCCTCGGGTGGACGACCATCCCCACGCAGTTCCCCCCTGGGGCCGATGAAGGCCCCCACCGATCGCCCTAGTCTCGTCCAAGGCTCGCGCGATCACGAGCACCAGTCACGGAAGGAGAACGATGCGCCGCTTCGCCACCTGGACCACCGGCCACCGTAAGACGGTCATCTTCGGCTGGATAGCCGCCCTGCTGA
>DASZUH010000123.1:0-1880 GCA_035547715.1 Solirubrobacterales bacterium | reverse complement strand
GAGGTGCGGATCGCCGATCGCGAGCTGCTCGAGCTCGAGGAACTCCTGATCTCACCTGACCCGGTCTACTGTCAGGGGATCGTGATGGCCGCCCGGATCGTCGAGGACGGGACCGGCCCGCTCTACGCGCCGCGCCGCCGCGGCGAACTCCGGCAGCGGGTCCAAGGGGTCCTCGACGCCCTTCACGGAGCCCGCTAGGAGGTCCGCCGTGGGTCCGGCGACCATCGACGAGACGCCGTCCTCGGAGCGGGCCGAGGTCGCCCCCGGCCACTACAAGATCTTCCTCGGCATGGCCGCCGGCGTCGGCAAGACCTACCGGATGCTGCAGGAGGGCCACGCCGAGGCCGAGTCCGGCCGCGACGTCGTGATCGGCTATCTTGAGCCCCACGAACGGCCGGAGACGAGCGATCAGGCCCGCGGCCTCGAGGAGCTGCCGCGCCGCGAGGTCGAGATCCGCGGCGGCGCGACGGTGGCGGAGATGGACCTGCCCGGGCTGCTCGCCCGCGCCCCCGAGCTGGCGCTGATCGACGAGCTCGCCCACACCAACCCGCCCGGGCTCGAGCACGGGAAGCGCTACGAGGACATCGCCGCGGTCCTGGCGGCCGGGATCGACGTCTTCTCGACCGTCAACGTCCAGCACCTCGAGTCGCTGAACGACCAGGTCGCCGAGCTGACCGGGGTGCGCGTGCGCGAGACCGTCCCCGACCGCGTCCTCGCCGACGCCGACGAAATCGTCCTGATCGACCTGACGCCGGAGGCGCTGATCGCGCGCCTGCGGGCGGGGAAGATCTACCCGACCCAGAACATCGACGCCGCCCTCAACAACTTCTTCAAGATCGAGAACCTGGCGGCGCTGCGCGAGGTCAGCCTCCGTCAGGTGGCCGAGGACGTCGAGTCGAAGCGGCTCGTCTACAGCGAATCCGAACCGGTCGGGACGCGCGAGCGGGAACGGGTCTCCGACGACAGCGCGAAGGCGGTGGGGGAGAGGCTGCTGGCCCTGGTCCGACCGCAGCCGAGCTCGCAGCGGCTGGTGCGGCGGGCCTGGCGCTCGGCGCAGCGGCTCGGCACCGACCTCGACCTGCTCTGGGTGAAGCCGCCGGGCCTGATGATCGAGGGCGAGGTCGAGCGTCAGGTCACGGCGCTGCGACGGCTGGCCTCGGTGCTCGGCGCGACGCTCCTGATCGAGGAGCACGACGACGTCGTCGCCGCGGCGGCGCGGGTCGTGCGCGAGCGCGGCAGCACCTACATCATGGTCGGCGAGTCGCCGCCCGCCCGCGGCCTCGCCCGCCTGCGCGAACCGCTGCCGCAGCGGCTGATGCACGCGACGCCGCACGGTGTCGACGTCCGCATCGTCGCCAACCGCGGCCTCAAGGAGGAGGGGTCGCGATGATCGGCGTGACCGCGGCGATCCGGATCGAGCACGTCCTGATCGTCGTCGCCCTGGCGCTCGGGCTGGTCGGCGGGTTCCTGATCGCGAGGTCGCGCCACGGCCGGAGGGCGACGCCCGAACCGCACGACGTCCACAACATCCTCCTGCCGTTCACCGGCACCGAGATCTCGCGGCGCGCGGTCGACGCGGCGCTGCGGCTCGCCCGGGCCGAGGGCGCGACGCTGATGCCCGCCTATCTGGCCACGGTGCCGAAGAGCCTGCCGCTCGACTGCCCGATCCCGAAGGAGGCCGAGAAGGCGATGATGATGCTGGAGGCGATCGAACAGCGGGCGGTCGCCCAAGGCGTGCCGGTCGACGCCCGGATCGAGCGCGGCCGCACCTACCGCCACGCGCTCGCCCGCCTGCTCACCGACGAGGAGTTCGACCGGGTCATCGTCTCGGCCGGCGCCACCGGGACGCAGGGCCTCTCCGGCGACGACCTGGTCTGGCT
>DASZUH010000122.1:0-2770 GCA_035547715.1 Solirubrobacterales bacterium | reverse complement strand
AACCTGCCGGGGCCGCCACGAGACGCCCGGGACCAAACTCGGACGGCCGCCCCCGCTCGCGAAGCGCGGTCCCACCTCGGACGGCCATCCTGCCCAGCAGTCAGCTGCCACACCTGCGACCGCGGCCCCGCGGTGTAGGGTCAGCGCCGTGGCGCCCAATCCGCGACCGATCCCACGCTTCATCGCCGACACGAGCCAGGAGAGCATCGCTTCGGGGCGCTTCGCGGCCCGACTGCGCGATGCTTTCGTCGCGGCGGTCGACGAGATCGCCGACCTGCCGGCCGGGGCGAGCGTGCCGGAGGAGATCGACTGGTTTCCCGAGCGCACCTGGGGCGGCCGGGTCTGGATCCCCTGTTCGGCGCGGACCGAGAGCGATGAGGGCATGCTCGAGCTCTACGGCCACGTCTCCTACGCCCTGCCGATCGGCGAGGGGGATGCCACCGATTTTCGCGCGACCGCCGACTTCACCGATGTGCTCGCCGAGGACAATCCGGACTGGAAGATCGACCTGAACGACGACGTGATCGGGCGCTGGCGCGGCGAGAACGGGCGGGCGGGCGCGGTCACCCTGGTCTGGGGACGGCCGCTCGTACGCGGCGCCGTCGCCGCGACCGCCGAGCTCGACGGCGACACGGTCGACCAGGAAGAGATCGTCCGCGATCGCTTCACCCTGATCGCCCTCGACGCGCTCGAGGCCTACGGCGACGACGTCTTCATGCAGGTGAAGCTGTGGAGCCGACGGGCGATGGAGCTGGCGAGCGAGAGCCTCTACGCCAGCGAGGACGAGGCCGAGGACACGGCCGAGCCCGCACCCGGCGCCTAGCGGCGGCAACGATCAGCCGGGCGACGAGACCAGCCCAGGCTCAACCCGCCCCGATCAACTCGACCTCGGTTCGCAGACCGCCGACGCGTGCAAGCCGCTCGTCGCGCGTCAGCAGCGGTGAGCCGGCGGCCTCGGCCAGGGCGACGTAGAGACCGTCGTAGAAGCTGACGTTGTCGCGCAGCTGCCAGGCGCGGTCGACCAGATGCCGGTGCGGCACCTTCTGCAGGCGCATTTCGAAGAGGTCGTCGAGGGCGTCGCCCGCCTTGCGAGCACTGATCTCGCCGCCGCGGACCAGGCGCCGCAGGGCGTGGCCGACCTCGGCGTCGATCAGGGCGGGAGCCCAGACCCAAGGTTCCCGCCCGATCGCCTCTCGCGCCGCCTCCACATGCTCACCCGCGGCCAGGTACTCGACCAAGACCGAGGCGTCGACGACGTTCAAAACTCGCCCCGCGATTCGCGGATGTAGCGGACGATGCTCTCTGATTTCACCTTCGACGGCCCCCGCGCCCGCACCCGGGCGTCGATTTCGTCGAACGTCCGTAGGCCCGACAGCACACCGAGTTCCCGCTTGATGTAGTCGGACAGCGACATCCCCTCCGCCGCGGCCCGCACCTTCAGCATCCGGTGCATCTCGTCCGGCACGTTTCTGACCTGGATCATCTTGGACATGTCCACCACATTAAGGGGGGTGGCGGACACGTCGCGCAGTTGGGTAGCTCTCATGCAACCGATCTTGGCTTCGAAATACGCACGCGTGGCGCGCACAAAGCAAATTCTTCGTCACATCGAGGCCAATTAGGGCCAAATGCGCCCGGGCCCGGGCCGTGGTCCTCGCCGCGACGACACCCACCGCCGGCGCCGGTCCCATCTTCGCGCCCTTCGGCCCCGGCCGGCGACCTACGGCCCCGCGCGGATCCTTGACCCGCCCGCAAGACCGAACACACCAGCGCCTCTAAGTCGGCCCTAGATGGCTGATTCCAGGGACGGCGGCGTCGCAAGCTGTCGCCCGGGGCGGCGGCGGCCGTCCGAGGTGCGCCCGGCCGTCCCGTCCACGGCCCGGGCGGGTTGTGGCCGTGGCCGGGAAGGCCGGGTCTGCGGGAAGAGGTCACAGGACCATGCGTCCCGTGGGAGAGAAGCGCATGATCCGCCACGAACGCGCGGGGTCCATGAAAGGCCTCATGTTGATGGGCCGAAAACTTGCCTATATGGGGAGTTTTCGGCCCATCAACATGGCGTTGGCACGGGAGCGTGACGGGAGGGTGGGGTTCGTCGCGTCCCTGTGACCGGAAGGGCCCGGGCGTACGTGGTCCGTGACGAAGACCCAAGGGACGTCACGGTCCCTCCCGACTTCCTCATGCATCGCCCGGGTGCGTTCGTCGCTTGTGCGCCTATGGGGGTCACGCGACGAACGCACCCTTCCGGCCCGGGGCGAAGGTGACCGAGGGCATGAGGAACGGTGAGGACCGCCCGGGAAGGCCGGGGGTGCGAATGCCGTCACGAAGCGCCCGGAACGTCACGCTCCGTCCCGTCTTCTTCGGCCATCCCGACCACGTGGTCGACCTAACCCACCCATGGCGCCGGTTAGGTCGACCGCGCCCTCCCGCGGGCGGGTCCGGGTGACGGAAGCCATGAGGACCCCGTGACGAACCGGGCGGAACCGTGACGGAAGCCCGCACTTCGTCCCGTCCCTGTGATCGCTTCCCTACGAACCCCCCACGTCCCGGGCGTCTCGTGGCAAGCGGGCAACCTGCCAGGGCCGCCACGAGACGCCCGGGACGCAACTCGGACGGCCGCGGCGGCCCCGAACAGGACAATCGTCTTCCGGGAGCCAAACCCGAGGGCCCCGGTGGGCGGCTGGGGCGACGCCGCGAGAAATACCCACAACTGACGTAGAAGATCGGCCGCGACGGGCGTATATTCCGGCTGGTCCGAGACGGTCCAGGTCAT
>DASZUH010000121.1:0-4504 GCA_035547715.1 Solirubrobacterales bacterium | reverse complement strand
TCGGTGCCGAACCTCGAGAGCGCCACCGCCGTCGCGACCTGCCCGGCGGGGACCTCGCCGGCGGGCGGCACGTTCCAGATCCCACCGTCCTCGCAGGGCGAGCTCTTCGCCTACGCCAGCATCCCGACCGGGAACGGGTGGAAGGCCACCGTGTCGAGCGCCGACGACATCCGCTCCGACAGCTTCGAAGCGATCGCCTCCTGCCTGCCCTCCGCGCTGATGGCCGGCGAGCGGGGGGTCAGCGCCACCGCGAAGCTGAACTCGCGCTTCCCCGGCAGCGGCGACGAAAAAATGGTGACCGCGACCTGCCCGGCCGGGATGCAGGCGATCGACGGCGGCTTCGCCGGCAGCCAGGATCCAGACAACGTCGTCACGAGGGCCAGCTGGCCCGATAACTCCGAAGAAAGCGGCTGGAACGTGGTCGCGAAGAACTTCACCCTCGCCGAAAGCGCGAGCATCACCGTCACCGCCTACTGCCTGCCGAGGCAGCTCGCGCAGGGTCTGATCGGCCTCCATCGCCAGGTCGAATCGGCGAGCATCGAAGAAGGGACGATCGGCGCACGCTGCACCCTCGGCGGCCGCGCCCTGGGGGGCGCCTTCATCACCGAAAACAACAACGCGGCGTTCGAAACCATGCCGTTCAGCGCGGGCAACCTCGGCTACGAAGCCCGCTACAACTCCTCCCGCCCCGGGCACGACGCCGTCCAGCTCGCGGTCACCTGCGGGGAAGCAGCAAAGGAACTGGGCGGGTTGACCGCCGAAGACCTCAACCGCTTCTGCGAAATCGGCGGGCCGCTGGAAGCCGTCCACGGCCCCCAGGCGACCGAATGGGAATGCGTCGGCCGCCCCTCGCCGCCGCCGCTGCAGGGGAGCGCGCCGTCCGGGAACCTGTCCGGCGAAAGCCTCTCCGGCCGCTTCGGCGAAGTCTGCCGCTTCATCTACTACCACGGCCGATCCGGGCAACCGCGCGCCATCTACATGAACCTCGCCGACCCGCTCAGCTGGCACTGCTTCGAACCCGAATCGCAGGCCTTGGTGGCGAGCCCCGCGCCGGCCCTGACCGCGCCCGAAGCCCCGCCGGGCGCGGCGGGCGCGAGCGGCGGCGGCCGGCCGCGAGGGATCGTCGTGCGGGGCAGCGTCCGGCTGCCGCATGCCTTCCCCTTGGCGGGGACCTCGATCGGGGTGCGCAACCTCCTGCTCGAGCGGAGCGCCCGGGGCGAGTTGGTGAGACGACCGGGCGGGCGCAACGCGGCGCCGCTCCTCCTCCGTCGCCGGAGAAGGGCACGCCGGAACGGAGGCGTCCTCTATGCCGGTGGCCATGCCCCGCGCGTGACCCTCGACCTGCGCCGTCGCGGCAAGGTGCTGCATTTCGACCTCCGGGTGTTGGGAGGGCGGCTCCGCAAGCCGCTCTTCTGCGCCGCGGGCGGCCAGACCGAGCTGAGCAGCCGCTTCGTGATCCTGCGCGGTTTCCGGCGCCTCGCCGACGTGGAACTCGGCCAGCCCTGGCGGTGCGAGGGGAAGTCTCTGGCGCCGTGATCTCCGGCGCCTGCGACGCGGGCGCCTCTTGACGAATAATCCAGCGATGTTCCTGCGTCAGCTCGAATACCTGAACGCGCTGGCGCGGGAACAGCACTTCGGCCGCGCCGCGGCCGCCTGCCACGTCTCCCAGCCCGCGCTCTCGACCGCGATCCGCAAGCTGGAGGAGGAGCTCGGGGTCCAGCTGGTCGACCGCGACGGGCGCCGCGCCGAGCTCACCGCCGACGGACGGGCGCTGATCAGATGGGTCGACCAGACGCTCGCCGGCGTCGACGGCCTGCGCAGCGAGGCGGCGGCGCTGACCGCCGAGCTCCGCGGGCGGATGCGCCTCGGCGTCATCCCGACCGCGCTGCCGGCGGTCGGCGAGCTCGTCCGCCCGCTGCTCGACCGGCATGGAGAGGTCGAGGTCGAGGTGGTCTCGATGTCCTCGCGCGAGATCGGCGAGCAGCTGGCGAGCCACGCCATCGACGCCGGCGTCACCTACCTCGACAACGAGCCGCTCGGGGCGGTGCGGGCGACCCCCCTCTACCAGGAGGAGTACGTCTTCGTCACGCCGGAGCCGGCGGCGGCGGAGATCCGCTGGGCCGACCTCGACGGCGTCGAGATCTGCCTGCTGAGCGGCGACATGCAGAACCGGCGCATCCTCGACGGCCTCTTCCGGGACGCCGGCGCGCGGCCGCGGGTGCGACTGGAGACGAACTCGATCTCCGCCCTGCTCTCCTTCCTGCGCGCCGGCCGACCGTGCGTCGTCTCGAAGGCGTGGCTCGATCTCTACGGGCTGCCGGCGGGGATGAGCGGCGTCCCGATCGGCGACCCGGCGGCCGTCCACGAGATCGGGATCGTCGTCCCGCGTGCGGGCCTGGTCGCGCCGCCGGTGAGGGCCCTGCTCGAGTCCCTCGCCGACTGATCGGGCCGCGGCGCAGCCGCCCCTTGCCAATCGCGCCGAATCATTATAGGTTTCTCTCTCGAGGGTTCCGGGCTCGGACGCGAGGAGGGAAAGATGGCGATCATCAGCGACGCCCACGAGGGGCTGGCGAAACTGGTCGGGGTGCACGGCGGCGAGGGCGCGCTCGGCTGGAAGCGCCTCGGCACCGGCAACATGATGGCGAGCGCCGTCGACTCCTACGAGATCGCCGAGATGCCGCCGGGCGCGCGCGCCGGCCGCCACGTCCACTCGCGCACCGAGGAGCTCTTCTACGTCCTCTCCGGCCGCGCGATCATCGGCCTCGGCGACGAGCGGGTCGAGGTCGGGCCGGGCGACGCGATCCTGACCGGCTTCCACGGCATCCAGTCGGTCGACGCGATCGGCGCGGAGCCCTATCGGATGCTGGTGATCGAGGCGCTGCCGCCCGAGATCGTCGCCGGTCTGCCCGAGCACCGGCCGAGCGAGGAAGGGGCGGCGGTATGAGCGAGCCGCAGTACCACGTCGCCCACCTGGCCGAGCCGGGCGCCGCCGTCGCCGGCGCCGAGCTCGGCCGCGTCTTCGGCGCCGCCTGGGAGCGGGTCGCGCACCTGCGGCTGGTGCCGGGTGAGGCGCTGCGCCGGACGCTCGACGATTCCGAGGCGATGGTCTACGTCCTCGGCGGCGCCGGCACGGCGCGCCTCGGCGACCTCGAGCAGCCGCTGCGCGAGGGCATCTCGCTGACCATCTTCCAGGGCGAGCCACTCGACCTCGAGGCGGCCGCCGACCAGGGCCTGGACCTGTTCCTGGCCGAGATCAACGTCGACCAGTGAACGAGGAGGAGTGGAGGAGATGACCGATTCGCTCGAGGCGCGGGTGCGCCGGCTCGAGGACCGGGCGCAGATCAGCGAGTGCGTGATCCGTTACGCGATGGCGCTCGACAACTGCGACTGGGACCTGTTCAAGGACACGATCGCCGACCCGATCTACATCGATTTCTCCGACTGGTCGGGGATGGAGGCGCGCTCCTGGGGCCGCGAGGAGTGGTGCGGCTTCGCCCGCGACGTGCTCAGCGGCTTCGACCAGCGCCAGCACCTCAGCCCCAACCACGTGATCACCTTCGCCTCCGACGACGAGGCCACCTGCACCTCCTACATGTTCGCCCAGCACCTGCTGCGCGACGCCCCGGGCGGCGACTTCTTCCTCATGCGCGGCAGCTACACCAACGTGCTGCAGCGCAAGCCCGGCGGCTGGGAGATCAAGAGCATGACCCAGCACTTCAGCTGGGGCGAGGGCAACGAGGACATCTTCGAGACCTCCCAGGAAAGGTTCAAGCAAAGGAGCGCCGCATGATCTCCGTCTCATATTCGATCCCGGTCAACCCCGAGGGCACCGACGTCCGGCTCGGCCGCGCCGACGTCTGGAAGGGCCTCGAGGCGAAGGCCCACAATGCCCTCCCCTACGTGCCCTCGATGACCTACTGCGAGGTGGTCGAGGAGGGCGACAACTGGATCCAGCGCGAGATCGAATTCCGCGGCGAACGGCTGGGCGAGCGGGTGACCCTCGAACCCCAGGCCACGGTCCGATTCGAGCGCACCTCCGGCGACGTCCTCGGCACGATCCTCAACGAGATCCTCGAGGACTCCGACGGCGAGCTCCAGCTCCGCTTCTCCTTCGACCTCGAGCTGAAGGGCGTCGACCCCGGCTCCCCCCAGGAGACCGAGTACGAAGAGACGATGAAGGGCGACTACGAGAAAGCGGTCGAAGCGACCCTCGCCGCGATCCGCCGCTGGGTGCGCGAGGGGGAGACGGCGGGGGCCTGATCTGGGGCGGCGACGTCGAGGGCGCGGGCGGCGCAGGCCGGCGGCCGGGAGTGGGGGCGGTGGCAGCCGTCCGAGATGCGCCCGGCCTTCTCGATGGCGGCCCTGGCAGGTTGTGGCCGCCACCGAGAAGGCCGGGTCTGTGGGGAGTGAGGAGGGTTCGTGACGGGCGCCGGGGCGAGGCGCGTGTTCCTCCACGAAGTGCGCGCCTCCCGTCACGAAGACTCCGGGAACGCCATGGATCTTC
>DASZUH010000120.1:0-3469 GCA_035547715.1 Solirubrobacterales bacterium | reverse complement strand
CTGCACGCCTTCGTCACCGAGACCGGGCTGACCGAGGCCGAGTGGGCGGCGGCGATCGGCGAGCTGACCGCGACCGGCCACATCACCGACGACAGGCGCCAGGAGTTCATCCTCTGGTCGGACACGCTCGGGGTCTCGATGCTGGTCGACGCGCTCGCCCACCCGGCGCCGGGCGGCGCGACCGAGTCGACCGTGCTCGGCCCCTTCTACGTCGCCGGCTCGCCGCTGCGCCCCTACGGCGCGAACATCGCCGAGCAGGAGGCCGGAACGCCGGCCTGGGTCCACGGCCGCGTCCTCGACACCGCGGGCCGGCTGATCGCCGGCGCCGAGCTCGACGTCTGGCAGAACGGCGACAACCGCCTCTACGCGGTGCAGGACGACGACGCCCCCGACGACCACCTGCGCGGCCGCTTCGAGACCGAAGCCGAGGGCCGCTTCGCCTTCCGCGCCGTGCGCCCGGTCGCCTACCCGATCCCCGACGACGGCCCGGTCGGCCGCATGCTTGACGCGACCGGCCGCCATCCCTGGCGCCCCGCCCACATCCACATCGTCGTCCGCGCGCCCGGGCACCGGAGCGTCACCACCCACATCTTCGACGCCGAGAGCGAGTACCTCGACGACGACGCGGTCTTCGCCGTCAAGCCCTCGCTGATACGGAGCTTCGAGGAGCGCGCCGCCGACGACCCCGGGCGCCCGGCGGGCGTGGAGGAGCCGTGGGTGTCGCTGGAGCTCGACCTGGTGCTGGCGCCCGGCGCGGAGGGCGCGGTGACGGACCTGGGACGGACCCATTGACGGCGGGCGCGGCGAGCGGTCCCGGCGCGCCGTCGGTCGGGCGGGGAGCGGAGCCCGCGGTCACCGTCGGCCGGCTCGTCTACGAGGCGCTGCCCGGTCGCGTCGTCTTCGGGGCCGGGGCGATCGACGCGGTCGCCGGCGAGGCGGAGCTGCTCGGCGCCGAGCGTGCCCTGCTCGTCGTCGGGCGTTCCGACCCAGGGCGACGTGAGCGCGTGGAGCGCGCGCTCGGCGCCCGCCACGCCGGCACCGTCGACGAGGTCGCCCAGCACGTTCCGGCGGCGGTCGCGGAGCGCGCCGTCGCGCGGGCGCGCGAGCTGGGCGCCGATGCCCTCGTCGCCCTTGGCGGCGGCTCCGCCATCGGCCTGGCGAAGGCGGTCGCGCTGGAGACCGGGACGCCGATCCTCGCCGTGCCGACCACCTACGCGGGCTCGGAGATGACGCCGATCTGGGGCATCACCTCCGGCGGTCGCAAAACGACCGGGAGCGACCCGCGGGCGCTGCCGCGCGCCGTCGTCTACGACCCCGAGCTGACCCTCTCGCTGCCGCCCCGATTCGGCGCCGCCAGCGGCATGAACGCCGTCGCGCACTGCGTCGAGGCGCTCTGGACCCCGGCCGCGAACCCGGTCACCGACGCCGTCGCCGGCGAGGGGATCGCGCGCCTGGCGCGCGGCCTGCGGGCGGCGCACGCCGACCCGGCCGACCTGGCGGCGCGGACCGAGACCCTGCAGGGCGCCTGGCTCGCCGGCACCGCCCTGGCGGTCGCCGGCACCGGCCTGCACCACAAGCTCTGCCACGTCCTCGGCGGCAGCTTCGGCCTGCCCCACGCCGAGGTCCACGCGGCCGTGCTGCCGTTCGTCGTCGACTACTACCGCGGGGCGGCACCGGGCGCGCTCGACCGCGTCGCCGCGGCGCTGGGCGCCGAGGACGCGGTCACCGGCCTGCGCGAGCTGGCCCGCGACCTCGACCTCGGCGGCGGCCTGGCCGACCTCGGGCTGCGCGCCGAGGACCTCGACCTCGCCGCCGAGCGGGCCGCCGCGCCGGCGCCGCCGACGCCGACGCCGATCGACCGCGCGGGGATCAAGGAGCTCTTGGAACGGGCGCTGGTCGGGACCGGCGCCGGACGTCTCTGAGGAATTGGGAAACGAAGTGCAACGGGACAGGAGAGGAAGATGGCTGACCTGGACGGACGCGTCGCCGTAGTCACCGGCGGCGCCAAGGGAATCGGCGCCGGCATCGCCGAATGCATGAGCGAGCAGGGGGCGACGGTCGTCGTCGCCGACATCGACGCGGCGGCGGCCGCGGAGCGCGCGGCGGCGCTGCCCGGGCGGGCGCTGCCGGTGGCGACCGACGTCAGCAAGGCCGACTCGGTGGCGGCGCTGGCGCAGGCCGTCGCCGACGAGCTCGGCGCCGTCGACATCCTCGTCAACAACGCCGGCGTCGGCCCCAAACCGACCCCGGTGCAGGACATGAGCGAGGACGAGTGGGACCGCGTGATGGACGTCAACGCGCGCGGTGTCTTCCTCTGCAGCCGCGCCTTCGTGCCGAGCGTGATCGAGTCCGACCACGGGCGGATCATCAACGTCTCCTCGATCGTCGGCCAGTCCGGCTTCGCCCTGGTGATCCAGTACGTCGCCTCGAAGTTCGCGGTGACCGGGATGACGCAGTCGCTGGCCCACGAGCTGGCGCCGCACGGCGTCACCGTCAACTCGATCCACCCGGGGATCCTCGAGACCGAGCTGCACACCGGCGTGGTGAAGATGTTCAGCGCGATCCAGGGGCAGCCGGAGGAGGCGACCTGGGACTGGTTCAAGGAGAAAATCCCGCTCGGGCGCTTCCAGACGCCGCGCGACGTGGGCGAGATGGCGGCGTTCCTCGCCTCCGACCGGGCGCACAACCTGACCGGCGCGGCGTTCAACGTCGACGGCGGCTGGGAGATGCACTGATGGCGGTCGAGGGGGTGATGCTGGCGCCGGGCGAGGGCGAGCGGATCACCGGCCGCGGCCTCGACGTCACGGTGAAGTCGGAGATGGGCCCGGCGATGACCTCCAGCTTCGAGGTCGTGATCCCGCCGGGGTACGACGTCGGCGCGCACGTCCACGGCGGCGGCGAGGAGATCTTCTTCATCGTCGACGGCGAACTCGAGTTCCTCGTCTTCGAGCCGGTCGACCGCACCGAGCCCGACTGGCACAGGTGGGAATCGGCCTCGGGCAGGCGCTTCATCCGCGGCGGCCCGGGCCAGTTCATGTTCGTGCCGCCCGGCGTCCCGCACGCCTTCGGCAACCCGACCGACGAGCCCGCCCGGATGTTCTTCCAGTCCTCGGTGCCCGGCGGCCACGAGCACTACTTCGAAGAGCTGGCCGCGATCCTCGCCCGCAGCGACGGCCGGCCCGACCAGGCGGAGATCGAAGACCTCCGCCGCCGCTACGACATCGAACAGCTCACCCCGCTGGCGGGTGGCGGCGCTCCAGCAGCGTCCTGACCCGCTCGATCACGGTCCCCGGTTCGCGCCTCAGCCGCGGACCGGTGACCCTGATCATCTCGATCCCGGTCAGCTTCAGCTCCTCCTGGCGCAGCCGGTCCTCCTCGAACGCGGCCCGGCTCCCGTGCGTCTCGAAGAGGTCGAGTTCGACCGCGAAGCGCTCCTCCGGCCAGTAGGCGTCGAGCTCGTACCCCTCGA
>DASZUH010000119.1:0-6365 GCA_035547715.1 Solirubrobacterales bacterium | reverse complement strand
TGGCGACGTCGGCGGTCTCGCGTTCGAGCGAGGTGGCGACCGCGATCGCGGTGCGGTCCTCGTCGGCGCGGCCGTCCTGGGCGAGGACGGAGAGGATCGACGCCTCCTCGGCGCTCAGTTCGCCGGTCGCGGGCTCGGCGGAAGCGGAAGCGGGAGCGGGAGGCCCCGCAGCGGGCGTGGGAGCCTCCGCGGGCGGCGACGAGTCCACGGCGAGCGCGTCGCCGGTCTCGGCGGGCGCGTCTTTGGTCTCGGCGGGCGCGTCTTTGGTCTCGGCGAGCGTGTCGGCAGTCCCGGCGTTGATCGGCGTCTCCCCCGCGGCCTCGGTCGGGTCGGCGCCGTTCACGGCGGCCATCGTGTCGACCGCCTCCGGCAGTGGCTCGTTCGCCTCGGGCTCGCTCGCGGGCGGCGGCACGTCGACGTCGGCGGGCGGGCCGAAGTCAGGCTGGACGCTCGGCGGCACCGGGCGCTCGAACTCGGCCTCTCCCCCGCGCCGCCTGCGGCGCAGGACGACGGCGCTGAACACCGCGCCGATCGCCAGGCCGCCGAGGGCGAGGCTGCGTCGCTGATCGCTCAGGCGCTGCAATGGCCCGCGGCCGTGCTTTGACTTCGAGAAGGGCACGAAGGGCAGGTTAGCGAGGGAACCGACCAGATCTCGTTAACGATCTACGCAGCCTGAATGTCGGTCTGAGCGAAGTCGTTGCCGGTGAAGAGCAACGACTCGTCGGCGACCCGTGCCGTCGCGTAGGTCATGCAGTCGAGAATGTTCAGCGCCGCAGGGTGGCGCCCTTTGCCGAATCGGAGGAACGCGTCGGTTGCGACCTGCCCATGGCGCGCACCGAACGGAATCACGGCGATGTCCAGGTCAGCCCGGAATCGGTCGACGACCGCGCGGCCTCCCTCACCGGTGACGCCGATCATCACCATCGCCGTCTCGAGCAGGGTGGGCGAGCCGACCGCGACCGCACCCGCTTTCCGCACCTTGCGCTCCAGTGCCTCATAGCCGGGTTCGCGAATGAGCAGGGCGACAATGACCGAGGTATCGAGGATCACACGCCATCAGGCCCGAGGCCGAGGATCTCTTCCTGTTCTGCCCTGCTGATCGATTTGCCCAGCGACTCCTCCGGGATCAGCGGCCAGATCTCGGTCTCGAGCCAATGACGCATCGACTCGGCGTCCCGTCTCGGGTCGGCAGATTCCAGCCTCAATCGCTCCAGCCGTTCGCGAGTGGCCTGTCGGATCGCCCCCGTCTTCGTCTCCCCCGTCAATGCGACGATCTCGCTCACCAGCGCCTCCGTCTGCTTGTCCTTGATGTTCAAGGCCATGGTGGAATTTTGCCACAAAGGTAGAAAATTCCGTCCGGCCTACCTCTCTTAATTCCAGGCTACCAAGGATGATGTGTTTTGTATGACAGACAACTGCCCGACATTGCGCTCGCTGGGCTACGGAACGCTTCCATCGTGGCCGATGAAGACCGCAAAGCTCGATCGCGCGAGGTGGCCATGCGCTTCGGCGAGAACCTCCACCGCGTGCGAAATCGACTCGGCATGTCGCAGGAAGAGTTGGCCGTGCGCGCTTCGCTCCACCGAACCGAGATCGGGATGCTCGAGCATGGGCAAAGAGTCGCCCGGATCGACACGCTGATTCAGCTCGCCGGGGCGATGTCTATCCCGGCCGACGAGTTGATCGCCGGAATCAGCTGGGACCCGGGCGGCGTCCTCGGCGGCACGTTCGGCTTCGAGGACCGGTCCCACCGACGGTCGAAAAACGACTGAGCGGCGAGTTACGCCGGGCCGGCCTTGGCGCCGACCAGGTCGGCGTAGACCTCGGCGGTCTGGGCGGCGATGTCGGCCCAGTCGAAACGGCGGACGTGCTCGTGGGCTTCGGCGACCAGGCGCGCCTCCAGGTCGGGGTCGGAGAGGACGCGGATCGCCACCTCGGCGAGCGCCTCCGGGTCGCGCGGGCGGAAACGGAGGCCGGCGCCCTCGTGGGGGACGACCTCGCGCAGGCCGCCGGTGTCGGCGACGATCACCGGACAGCCCGAGGCCATCGCCTCCAACGCCACCAGGCCGAAGGGCTCGTAGATCGAAGGCACCACGGTGAGGTCGGCGATCGCGTAGAGGCTGCGCAGCACGTCGTCGCCGATCCAGCCGAGGAAGGTGCCGTGCTCCATCAACCCCAGCTCGGTGGCCTGCTTCTTCAGCTCCTCCTCGTGGGTGCCCGAGCCGGCGACCAGGAAGCGCGTCCCCGGGGCCGCCGCGATCACCCGCGGCATCGCCTCCAGCGCCAGCTGGAAGCCCTTCTCGTAGACGAGCCGGCCGATCAGGAGGACGAGCCGCTCCTCCGGCGCCGCGAACTGCCCGCGCAGCCGCGCCAGCTCGGCGGGCCCCGGCTGCGGCAGGTCGGCCGGGTCGATCCCGTTCGGGATCACCGTGATCCGCCCCGCCGCCACCGCGAAGATGTCGGCGATCTGCTCCTGCATGTAGGCCGAGCAGGCGATCACCCGCTGCGAGCGATTGGCGATCCAGCGCTCGACCCCGTGGATGTAGGACTGCGGATGGTCGACGACCCAGCCCTGGTGGCGGCCGTACTCGGTCGCGTGGATCGTCGTCACCAGCGGCGCCCCGAAGTGCCGCGCGAGCTGATCGCAGGCGCCCGCCACCAGCCAGTCGTGCCCGTGGACGAGGTCGAAGTCGAAGGCCTCGCCGAGCTCGACCCCCGCCTCCAGCATGTCGGCGTTCATCCGCCCGACCCAGTCGACGAACTCGTCGAGGTCGCTCGGGTGGGCGGGCTCGCGGATGCGGTGGACCTCGACCCCGGCGGCGGCTTCCTCGGCGGGCACGTCCTCGCCGCCGCGGGTCAGCACGTGCACCTCGACGCCGAGGTCGACCAGCGCCTCCGAGAGCTTGCGCACGTGGCGCGCCAGGCCCCCCTCGATCAGCGGCGGATACTCCCAGGAGAGGGTCAGGACGCGGGTCACGCCGGTGAGCTTCTCAGGGCTCCAGGAGCGGCGCGAGCGTCATGTCCGGGGCAAGCGAACGCATGCGCGGATCGGTGTCACGGTCGCATCCTATGGCCTCGTACAAGGCCTCGGCGTGATCGGTGGCGCGCTGCCAGGCGTAGTCGCCGGCCTGGCCGCGGCGGTCGAGGAAGGCCCAGTCGCTGGCCTGGGCGGCGAGCAGCTCGCGCGCCGCGCGTTCGGCGCGTGGCGCGGGGAGGCCGCGGCGCACCGCTTGCAAGAGGCGCAGCTCAAGGCGCCGCCCCGCCCAGGCGAGGTCGGCGACCGGCGGCGAGTCCCAGGTCGAGAAGTCCTTGTCCTCACCCCAGCTGGCGCGGCGCAGCGGGCGCGCCTCGGGCTCGTGGTCTTCGAGCGCCCGCGGGACCGTCACCAGGCGCACGCCCGCCGCGGCCGCGCCGTCGAGCACCGCCGCCAGCCACTGCGGCCCCTCCGACCACCAGTGCCCCAACAGCTCGGTGTCGATCGCGAAGACGATCAGGCCGCGCCGCCCGCGCGCGGCGGCGTAGCGGCGCAGGCGGGCGGCCGTGGCGGCGAGGAACTCCCCTGCCTGGCGCCGCGCCGCCGCCGCGGCCGCGGCCGGGTCGTAGGCGCCGCCGCCGACCCGCCAGACCCGCATCCCACGCAGCGATTTGCCCTCGAACTGGGCATAGGCCGGGTCGGAGGGATAGCCGTCGAGGGCCCAGAGCCAGGAGATCGCCTCCCAGTCGATCGGCAGCGCCACCGGCCCCGCCTCGGTCGCCACCGGCCGCAGCGCGGCGAGCGGCTCCTCGTGGGCGCTCTGGTCGACGCAGAACCACTCGACGCCCTCCCGCGCCAGCGCCCACTCGAGCCCGGGGTCGTAGGCGCACTCGGGCAGCCAGAAGCCGCCGTCCCAGCCGAAGCGGCGGCGGTGCGAGCGGATCCCGGCATCGAGCTGCAGGCGGAGGCCGGCCCGCGTGGCGAGCAGCGGCAGCAGGGCGTGGGTGGCGCTCGAGGCGGCGAGCGCGACGCGCCCCTCCCCCGCCGCCTGCCGGAACGGCGCCAGCGGGTCGCCGCCCGCGGCGTCGAGCAGCTCCAGCGCGCGCGAGTAGCGCCCGACCTCGGCCGCGCAGGCGGGCTTCAGCTCGTCGGGGACGTCGCGCAGGTCGGCTTCGGCCGAGCCGATCCGGAACTCGACCAGGAAGCGACGGAGGCGCTCGCGGGCGCCCGCGTCCTCGAGCTGGTCGGCGAGCACCGGGGTCACGGTCATGGTCAGGTCGCGCGCGACCTCGAGCACCGGCAGGTAGGAGCGCACGACCGCGTCGAAGAGCCACTCCTCGCCAAACGGGTAGGTGCCGAAGCCCTCGACGTAGGGCATGTGCGAGTGGAGGACGATCGCGAGATCGCCCGCGCCGTCAGGGCCGGCAGACGGCAAGGAAGTCGAGCGCGCGGTCGAGGTCGTCCTCGCCGAGGCGGAAGTCCGAGGCGGCGATCGCCGGCGTGAAGCGGTCGTAGAAGGGCTTGGTCAGGCCGAGGCGCTGGTGGACGGAGTCCCAGCCGGCCTTCAAGGCCCAGCCGTGCACGCGGAGCTTGCGCGCGTGATGGAGGCCGAGCAGCTCGACCCGGCCGAAGTGCGCCTCGCACAGCGCCCGGAACTCCTCCGCGCGGTACTCCTTGATGTGCCATGGGTTGTCGGACTTCTCCGCCCCGGGCGGCGCCAGCGTCAACAGGTTCGGGGTCGAGACGTAGGCGACGCCGTCGGGGGCGAGCATCGACTTGAAGTGCTCGAGCACCGCGCCGGGGTCCTGCACGTGCTCGATCGTCTGCAGGAACGTGACCGCGTCGCAGGGCTCGGCGAAGACTTCGACCGGGGCCCGCTCGAAGCGCAGGTTCGGGCGCACGTAGCGCAGGCGCGCGTGCTCGTGCGCCTCCGGGTTGGCGTCGACGCCGACGACGCTCGCCGCGCCCTCGCGCGCCAGCAGGTCGGCCCCGTATCCCTCGCCGCAGGCCATGTCGACGACGCGCAGGCCTCGCGTCCGCGCCGCGATCCACTCGTAGACCGCCAGATGCCGCCGGAACCAGTAGTTCTCGGCGGGCACGTCGGGCAGCGTCCGCTCGCCGGTCAACGGCAGCGGCGGCACCCCCTCGGGCTGGTTTGCCTGCAGGATCTCCTCGGCCACGGACCCGCACCGTATTGCAGCGGACCCATAGAGTCCCGCCCGCATGCCAGCCTCACCGACGGCGACGCCGGAGCACATCAAGGACGTCAACACCCGCTACCACGACGCGGCCGCGCACGAGTACGACGCCAAGTGGGGGATCGATTTCGGCGGGATCGGCCAGGACCAGGTGCGGGCGAAGCTGGTCAAGGCGCTCGGCGGCGGCGCGGCGCCGCGCTTCGACGACGCGCTCGAGATCGGCTCCGGCACCGGCTACTTCTCGCTCAACCTGATGCAGCAGGGGCTGATCGGACGGCTGACCGCGACCGACATCTCGCCGGGGATGCTGGCGCGGCTGGCGAGCACCGCCGCGGGCCTCGGGCTCGACGAGGTGACCACCGTCGTCACCGAGGCCGAGGCGCTGCCGTTCGATGACGAGAGCTTCGACCTCGTGCTCGGCCACGCGGTGCTCCACCACATCCCTGACCTCGACCGTGCCTTCGCCGAGTTCAGGCGGGTGCTGCGGCCGGGCGGGACGATCGTCTTCGCCGGCGAGCCCTCGCGCCACGGCGACCGCCTGGCGGCGCTGCCGAAGCGGACCGGGCTCCTCGTCGCGCCGGCCTGGCGGCGGGTCGTCGGGGCGCGGGAGCGCGCCGTCGCCGAAGCCGACCAGTCGGAGGGACACTCGCTGGAGGGCGAGGTCGACGTCCACGCCTTCGCCCCGGCCGACCTGCGCCGGCTGCTCGAGCGGGCGGGCTTCGTCGACCGCCGCGTCGGCGGCGAGGAGCTGCTGGCCAACGCCTGGGGCTGGGGCCTGCGCACGGTCGAGTCGAGCGCCGAGCCCGACTCGGTTCCCTTCCGCTGGCGCAAGTTCGCCTTCCGCAGCTACATCGCCCTGCAGAAGGTCGACACCCGCGTGCTCGAGCCCCACCTCCCGGCGGAGCTCTTCTACAACCTGCTGGTCTCGGCGCGCAAGTCGGCGTAGGGGTCCGGTCGCGACCTGGCGAGCAGGGCCGGCGGCCCGAGGTGGGTTGTGGGCGACGATTCGTAGGCGCGGCGGCCGTCCGAGTTGCGTCCCGGACGTGGGGGCCTCCGTGGGAAAGGCGGCAAAGGGACGGGAGGAGGTGCGGGCTTCCGTCACGGTTCCGCGAGAAACGTCACGGGTCCACATCGGGCCCGGGACGTGAGGGTTCCGTGGGGAAGGGGTCACAGGGACGGGAGGAGGTGCGGGC
>DASZUH010000118.1:0-7364 GCA_035547715.1 Solirubrobacterales bacterium | reverse complement strand
GAAGCAGTACACCTGCATCACCGAAGCGATCGGCAAGGCGAGCAAGTCCGAAGCCGAGGAGATGTTCCTCAGCGGGTCGTCGACGAAGATCGAAGAACTGGCCAAGAGCTGCGCTTAGATGGCCGCGGGGCGGGGTTCGGGGCGGGGCGGCCGTCCGAGTTGCGTCCCGGGCGTCTCGTGGCGGCCCTGGCAGGTTGTGACCGCCACGAGACGCCCGGGACGTGAGGGGTTCGGCGGGAAGGGGCACAGGGACGGGAGGAACTCCACGCTCCCGTCACCCTTTCGCCCGGTTCGTCACGGTCCTGAGCGGTTCGTCACGGTTCCTCCTGGGTTCGGTCACCTGGACCCGCCCCCCGGGAGGGCGCGGTCGACCTAACCGGCGCCATGGGTGGGTTAGGTCGACCACGTGGTCGGGACCGCCGAGGAAGACGGGACGGACCGTGACGTTCCGGGCGTCTTCGTGACGGTGACCGCACCTCCGGGCCTCCCGGGCGGCCGTCGGTGGTCCGATGCCCTCGCCGCCTTCGATCGACGGGCGGTCCGTCACCGTTCCTCATGCCTTCGGTCACCTTCGCCCCGGGTCGGGAGGGTGCGGTCGTCGCTTGACCACCATCGGCGTACAAGCGACGAACGCACCCGGGCGACACATGAGGAAGTGGGGAGGGACCGTGACCTTCCATGGGTCTTCGTGACGGAATCCTCGCCTTCGTGGCGGATCATGCGCTCCTTCCCGGCGATACGCGCACGTCCGCCCGGCACACGTCACGAACCCTCGCACCTCTCCCCACGGACCCGGCCGTCCCGGCCACGGCCACAACCTGCCAGGGCCGTGGACGGGACGGCCGGGCGCACCTCGGACGGCCGCCCCCTCCGGCCGCTAGCTTGAAGTGGCCCCCAACCCGATCACGGCGCTTCCTTCCCTTCGTACCAGTCGATCCATTCGCCGCAGGCCTTGCTCAGCGGGATCGTCCGGTGCGGTTCGGCCTTGGTCGCGACGATGTCGCCGATGTAGGCCTTCGCGTCCCAGCCGGTGAGGCTCTGGAACCAGTCGGCGGGGGCGGCGTGGATGGTGAATTCGACCTTGCCGCCGGGGCTCTGGAATTTGCCCGCGGGCCAGAACTGGCCGTTGTTGTTGAGGCTGATCGAGGCCGGGCGCTGGCCGTCGAGCGCGGCGATCAGTTCTTCCTTGAAGCCGGGGGCGGTGATCGAGAGCGGGAAGGGGGAGAAGTACTGGAGCGAGAGGTCCCAGGTGCCCTGCGGCAGTTCGAGCGTCTGCGCGGTCGTCTCGCCGTTGCCGAGGATGCTGCCGTCGGACCACTCCGGTTTCGTCCCGATCGTCGTTTCGCCGAAGACCGAGGCCCGGCCGCCGCTCCGCAGCAGGATCCGCACCTCGGGCGAGTTGCAGTGGGCGCGGGCGCCCGCGTCGGTGCCCTCGAGCAGCACGTGGCGGTGGCGCGGCGTCGAGCCGGTGCGTTCCCAGAGGACGAAGTCGGCGGTCTTGGCGATCCGCCTGAAGCTCGGCGGCACCTGGCTGTTCCAGGCCCCGCGGCTGGTGATCACGTAGGGAAAGCGGTCGAGCGTGCCGCGGTTGAAGGAGTCGAAGTCGATCGGCGAGTAGGCGTCGCCGGTGTCGAAGGGCTTTTCGGCGTTGGGAGAGACCTTTTCGTCGGGGAACTCGACCAGCGGCACGTGCGTGTCGGCACCGAGCAGCTCGTAGGCGGCATAACGGTCCTGCCCGGCGTAGAGCACCGGCTTGCCGTGGACGATCGGCAGGAACGCCTTCAACTGCGCCCCGTGCCCGGCCGGCCCCACCGGCGCGTCGCGCAGCGCGAGGAAGGTCGACCACACCGCCCCCGCGAGGAACACCACCGCGAGCGCCGACCACGCCACCCGCGCGAGCGGCGTCGATGGGCCGGAAACCGGACTATCTGACGGGTCTTCGGCCCGTCGACCGAACTCGGTCACCAGGGGGCGGACGATCACGAGCATCGTCAGCGGGGCGACGATCATCAGCGCCTTGGCCTGGCTGTAGTCGCCGGTGAAGGGGAGGGAGGCGAGGTAGAGGGCGGCGCCCGCGCCGAGGGCCAGCGGCACCGCCGTTTCGCGGCGCTGCACCCACCAGGCGACGGCGGCGAGCAGGGCGAGGACGGCGATCGCGCCCATCAGGCCGGGCAGCGGCGCGCCGCCCGCCGCGCTCAGGCGGTAGTTGGCCGCGGGCCAGATCCCCAGCGTCTCGACCGGCGAGACCGGGCCGTAGGTGTTGCTCCCGGCCACTTCGTTGAAGCTCGAGCCGAAGCCGAACGGGCCGGCCACGGTCAGCGCGATCCCGACCGCGACCAGGACGAGGATCCCGAGCAGCACCCACGGCTTCAGCACGATCCGCAGCACCCGCGCCGGGCGCAGCGCCCGCCAGGTCGCCGGCTGCGCCGCCGCCCAGACGACGACGATCGCGATCGGCCAGGCGATCCCGGCGAACGAGTAACAGAAGAAGACGCCGCCGGCGAGGGCGACGAGCGGCAGCGCCCAGCCGATCCGCGGCCAGAAGCCGTGCGGCGGCGCCGGCGGCCGCATCAGGTAGATCGCCACGGTGAGGACGAAGAGCGCCTCGGCGGTCTCCTTGAAGGCGGCCTGGGCGAAGTAGGAGGCGGCCATGTAGCAGGCGGTCACCATGGTCGCGCCGAGGACGCGCCGCCAGGCGGCGATCGCGCCGAGTGCGCCGAGCGCGGTGAGGCCGGTGAGGATGCCGATCGCGAGGATCTCGCCGATGAACGCCTGGCCGAGGGAGATGCCGGGGAAGGCGGCGACGGCGACGGCCAGGCCGTGCGGTCCGAGCGGGTAGCCGGGGTCAGGTTCGGGCCCGACGCCGCTGCGCAGCCACTCGGCCCAGGCGAGGTGCAGCCCGAGATCGTTGTTGAAGCCGACGCCGAGGAGCCCCCAGTGGCCGGAGACGGCGAAGGGGAAGGAGAGGACGATCGCGACGACCAGCGCGGTCGAGAGGCCGACGCCGAGCGCCCCCGGGGCGGCGTACCCGCGCTCGCGCCAGACGATCGCCGCGGCGACGACGATCAGGACGACGATGCCGAGCGTCGCGCTGGTCCCGTGCCCGGGTGCCCGGGCGAGGATCCCGGCGACGGCGATGATCGCGGCGAAGCCGACCGCGGGCTCGAGCCAGCACCACTCGCGCCGCCCGGCGAGCGTGAAGGTCGCCCGCCCGACCAGGAGGGAGGCCAGGCAGATCAGCGCCGCCGACGCGTAGGTCCCGATCATCAGCAGGCAAACTTATGGGACTCAGTACTTCTCTGCGGCCGCCTCGAGCGTCGCCCGCAGCCCTTCGCCCCGCAGCGGCATCTCGTGGCCGGTGCCGACGACCAGCGGTTCGAGCTCCGCCAGCCGCCTCAGGCTGCGCTTCGCCTCCTGGTGGTTCCAGTTGAAGGCGGGGTGGGGGACGCTCGCCTCGCCCTCCGGCAGCGGTTTCAGCCGCGCCGAGTCGACCAGGTAGGCGACGTCGGAGACGAGCGCGACGCGGTCGCTCTCCCGCCACAGTCCGATCAGCCCCGGCGCGTGGCCGGGGAAGTGGAGGACGCGGAAGCCCGCCACCTCGTCGCCCTCGGCGACCGTCCCGGCCACCTTCACCGGCCCGCCGTCCCAGTGCCGCAGCAGCATCGGGTAGATCCACCGCACCGGGGCGAACTCGAGCAGCGAGAGGTTGAAGTAAGGCGTCACCGCCTTGTCGCTGCCCGCGTCGTCGACTTCGTCGGGGTGACAGAAGACCGGCGCCCCGAGGTAGGGGGCGGTGCCGCGATGGTCGGCGTGGGCGTGGCCGAGGACGATCCGCTTCAGCCCGCCGAGCTCCTGCGCCGCCGTCGCCACCCGCTTGCGCATCGACTTCGTCCCCGCGTCGAACTGGACGACCCCCTCGCCATCCTCGATGAAGTAGACGTTCATCGCCCTCCGCAGGTCCCCGCGCAGGAGCCACACGCCGTCGGCAACCCGTTCCAACGCCATGCGCGCACCCTAACCGCCCCGGGCGCCGCCGGCGAGCGGCGGACGGGCGCCGCTTCGCCCTGGATGGTTGAGTCCGGGGGCGGCGGGGGCAAGGGACCCGGCCGTCCCGTCCACGACCCTGGCAGGTTGTGGCCGTGGCCGGGACGGCCGGGTCCATGGGAAGTGGGGAGGGTTTGTGGCGTGTGCCGGGCGGACGTGCGGGTCGTGGCGGGGAGAAGCGCATGATCGGGCACGAAGGCCCGGGTCCCGCGACGAGGGCGCAGGGAACGTCACGGTCCCTCCCCGTCGTCTCCGGGCGTCGGGGACCTCCGTTCGCTGCTTCTACCGCATGGCGGTACAAACAGCGAACGGAGGGATCGGGGCCCGGATCCATGTGTCCGAAGTCGTGACGATCCGTGACGAACCGGGCGGAAGGATGACGGGAGCCCGGAGTTTCCTCCCGTCCCCGTGACCTTCCCCCGGGAACCACGCCCGTCGCCGGCCGGCGGCCCGTCCTCCGGCTGTCGCTTGTTCCGCATGGCGCAACAAGCGACAGCCGGAGGGCGGGCCGCCTGCCGCCGACGGGCGTGGTTCCCGGAGGAAGGTCACGGGGACGGGACGAACTCCACGCTCCCGTTACGGTTCTGCCCGGTTCGTCACGGATCCTCATGCCTTCGGTCACCTCCGCCGGGGCCCGGGACGAACCTGTCGCCTTTAGTCGCCCACAGGGCGACTAAAGGCGACAGGTTGACGGCCGGGTCCCGGGAAGTCGGGAGGAGGCGTGACGTTCCATGCGCCTTCGTCACGGGACCTGCGCCTTCGTGACCGATCATGCGCCCCTTCCCCACGACACGCGCACGTCCACCCGCCCCACGTCACGAACCCTCGCACCTCTTCCCACGGACCCGGCCGGCCCGGCCACGGCCACAACCTGCCAGGGCCGTGGACGGGACGGCCGGGCGCAACTCGGACGGCCGCCACCCCCCGGCCGCCCGCCGCCCCCGGGCGCCAGCTTGCGGCCGCCGGAACCCCCGCCGCCCCACCCGCAATCCGAAGAGCCGTCCAACCCGCACACCATCGGCACGATTGCTCGCGCAGGGGTCGGCGTGGGGGTTCGGCGCGGATGCCGTTACTTCGGGAAAGCTGAACCGTTACTCGGCGGTGGCACCGGCCGAGGCGGCGATGCGGGCCGCTTTGGCCTTCTTGCGGGCGCCGGTGTTCTTGTGCAAGGCACCCTTCTGGACGGCCTTGTCGATCTTCGAGGTCAGCTCGCGCTGCTCTTTCTCGATCGCCGAGGAGTCGCCGGACTCGACCGCCGTCTCGAGGCGCCGGAAGTAGGTCTTCACGGTGCTGGTCAGCAGCCGATTCTCGGTGCGCTCGCGTTCGCTGCGAAGTATCCGCTTTTTCTGTGAGGCTATGTTGGCCATGTCGATGTGCCCGGCCAAGCTTTCTCGGCTGCGGGCGGCCGCCGACTATAGCGACTGAGAACGAAGCTTGGAGAGTTCCGAGGCACACGACACCCCCCTGCACGGCACGCGCGCCATCAACGCCGACGTCGCGATCGGCGAGGCCGAGGCCTTCTACCCGAGCGAGGAATTCGTCCTGCCGGCGCCGCGCGTCGGCCAGGGCGGCCGCATCGCGCGCTCCACCGCGTTCTTCTCGATCGCCACCGCGGCCTCCCGCATCGCCGGCCTCGCCCGCGAAGTCCTCGCCGCCTACTACTACGGCGTGAAAGGCCCCGTGTCGGCCTTCACGATCGCCTTCCAGGTTCCCAACCTGGTCCGCGCCCTGTTCGCCGACGCCGCCCTGCAGCCCGCCTTCGTGCCCGTCTTCACCGACCTCGTCGGCCGGCGCGAATACAAGGAGGCGTTCCGCCTCGCCTCGACCCTGCTGCTCCTGATCACGATGGTGATGGGCGCGATCACCGCCTTCTTCGTCCTCGCCGCGCCGGTCATCGTGCCCCTCTTCGCGCCGGGCTTCAAGCCCGCCACCCTCGACCTGACCGTCTCCCTGTCCCGGGTCCTCTTCCCGATTCTGATCCTGCTCGGGGCGAGCGGCATCGTCGTCGGCATCCTCAACAGCTACGACCGCTTCGGCGCCTTCGCGATCTCGCCGTTCTTCTGGAACGTGGCGATCATCGTCGCCCTGATCCTGCTGCGGCCGCTCTTCTCGCACCAGAACCAGATCTACGCCTACGCGATCGCGATCCTGATCGGCACCGCGGTGCAGCTCGCGATCCCGGCCTGGGACCTCCGCAACACCCCGTTCCACTTCACCTGGAGCTTCGAATGGCGCAACCCGGGCGTGCGGCGGGTGCTGCTGCTGATGCTGCCGGTGACGATCAGCCTCGGCCTGATCAACTTCAACGCGCTGATCAACAGCACCTTCGGCAGCCTCGTCTCCGAAAAGGCGCCCGCGGCGATCGACAAAGCGTTCCGCCTCTACCAGCTGCCGCAGGGGATCTTCTCGGTCGCGATCGCGACGGTCCTCTTCCCGACTCTCGCCCGCTTCGCCAACAACCGGGAATTCGTCAACCTGCGGGCGACGCTGGCGAACGGGATGCGGCAGATCCTCTTCGTGCTCCTGCCCGCGACGGCGGCGATCCTCGCGCTCTCGACCCCGATCATCCGGCTCGTCTACCAGCGCGGCGAATTCGACCCGCACGAAACGCAGATCGTCGCCACCGCCCTCTTCTGGTTCGCCTTCTCGCTGCCGACCAACGGCGTCTACCTGCTGCAGACGCGGACCTTCTTCAGCCTGCAGCGTCCCTGGCAGGCGACGGCGCTAGCGGTGATCGATCTGGCCGTCTCGACGGCCGCCGCCGCGGCGCTCTACAAGCCGTTCGGCGTGGGCGGGATCGTCGCCGGGACCGGGATCGGGACCAGCGCCGCCGTCTTCGCCCAGGCCTACATCCTGCGCCGCAAGTTCGGCGGGCTGGAGCTGGGACGGCTGCTCGACGCCTCGATCCGGATCTCGATCGCCTCGGCGGCCTTGGCCGGGGCGGGGTGGCTGATCTGGGACGCCCTCGACAGCGCGCTCGGCCAGAGCCTGCCCGCGCAGATCGTCTCGCTCGGGAGCGGCCTGGCGATCGGCGGCGCCGCCTACGTGGGGGTGGCGTGGATGCTGCGGATCCCGGAGCTCGAGCAGATCATGCGCCTCTTGCGGCGGCGCGGGCGCTAGGCCGAGGCGGGAGGCGTGCTCGGGCCGGGGCGGTATCTGCTGGGAGTGGTGGAGCTCCTCTGGCTGGTCGGGTTCGCCTGGCTCGGCGCGGCGCGCGTGCGGGCGCGGTGGGTGCCGCGGCCGGGCGGCGAGGCGGGGTTCCTGGCGACGACCGTGATCGCCGTGGCGCTGCTGGTGTGGGTGGCGGAGGCGCTCGGGAC
>DASZUH010000117.1:0-5706 GCA_035547715.1 Solirubrobacterales bacterium | reverse complement strand
CCCCCCCCCCCCCCCACGACCGGAGGACGGGTCACGGGCCACCGACGGGCCTGGTCCTCGGGGAACCTCACAGGGACGGGAGGAGCTCCGGACTCCCGTCACCCTTCCGCCCCGGTTCGTCACCAGTCCCCCATGGTCCGGTCACATGGATCCGGGTCCCGATCCCTCCGTTCGCTGTTTCTACCCGTATGCGGTAGAAGCAGCGAACGGAGGGCGCCGACGCCGAGGGAGACGGGAGGGACCGTGACGTTCCCTGCGTCTTCGTCACGGGACCCGCGCCTTCGTGGCCGATCATGCGCCCCTTCCCGGCGACACGCGCACGTCCGCCCGCCCCACGTCACGAACCCTCGCACCTCTCCCCACGGACCCGGCCTTCTCGGTGGCGGCCACAACCTGCCAGGGCCGCCACCGAGAAGGCCGGGCGCACCTCGGACGGCCGCCAGTCCCCCGCCACCCGCCCCGGGCGACAGCTTGCAGCTCCCCGACCCGAGAGCTCGCCGAATCGGCTCCTAGTGCAGTTCGAACTCGACCGCGGCGTCTTTCAGCGGCGGTTGCGGTTCGCTCGGGGCGGAGGTGGGTTCGGGAGCGGGTTCCGGCGCCGGTTCGGGCGCGGGCGGTGGTTCGGGCGCCGGTTCCGGGGTGACGACCGGCGGCGGTTCAGGTTCGTATTCCGGCGCGGGCGGGGGCGCGGCTCCGCTTGCGGTCGCCTTGTGCCGGCGCTCGTGCCTGTGGTGGGCCTTGCGCTTGTGCTTCTTCTTGGCGTGGTGATGGCGGGCCGGCTTCGGCGCCGGGCGCGGCGCCGGCGACGGGGTCTCGGCCGCGCCTTTTTCGCCGGCGACGGCCGCGCCGACGATCGCGGGGGCCGGTTCGCCGCCGCCCGACGGGTGCCCGCCCGCGTGCCCGCCGCCGCCGACCACGGCCACCGCCGCGACCGCGACGACCGTGCCGGTCGTCGCCACCGCGCCGGCGATCAGCGCCGTCTTGCCGGAGAGGCCGGCGAATTTGCCCGCCGGCTTCCCGAACGCGGTCTTGCCCGCCAGGCCCTTGCCCGCCGCCCCCTTGCCCGCCGCGGCGCCGAGCCCCGTGGCGCCCACCGCGGCCGCGCCGGCCAGCGTCCCGAACACGGCCGGAAGCGGGGCGATGGCGCCGAGGCCGCGCAGGGTCAGGACCTTGCGCCGACAGGACGGGCAGCTCTCGAGGTGGTCGCGCGCGAGCCGGTACCGCTCCCCCTCCTCGTCGAGCATGCCGACCGCGAAGGCGCGCACCATCGAGTCGAACTCGTCGCAGAGCTCGCCCGGCCGGACCGCGCCGATCACCGCGTTGATCCGCTTCGAGGCGCGGTCCATCAGCTTCTCCATCCGCCGCGGGGCGATGCCGATCAGCTCCGCCGCCTCCGCTCGCGACAGCCCGTAGAGGTGGCAGAGGACGGCCGCCCGCAGCTCGCGCTCGTCGAGCCGCGCCCGCAGCCCCTGGGCGAAGTGGCGCAGCTGCATCTCGGCGTCGAGGCGCGCGTCGAGGTCCGGCTCGACGCCGATCGCGACCAGCTCCTCGGTGTCGGCCGCCCGCTCGAGCCGCCCGGCGCGTCGTTCGCTCAGCGCCCGGCGATAGGTGACGGTGACCAGGAACGCCTTGTGGTTGTCGACGTCCTCCCCCGCCTCCAACCGCAGGTAGAGCGCGTGCCAGGCCTCGTTATAGGCGCCGTCGAGGTCGATGGCGGCGACCGCCTCGCCGAGTTTGGCGGCCACCGTGCGCTGCACCTCGGCCTTGCTCTGCTCGTACTCGTCGGCGAGGAACGCCTCGGCCCCGGTCATCGCGGCGACCCTTCGATCGGCAGTTCGATGCGCGGGCTGCGCACCGTCGACCACGGCCAGCCCGGGGTGCGCGGCACCACCGCGCGGAAGGAGAAGAGCGCGTCGCGTTCGACGTAGCGGAATCGGTGCGCCCAGGAGAAGCTGCCGTCGGCGCGGGCGCCGACCGTGTCGATCGTCGTCCAGCGGCCGCCGGCGACCGCCTGGATCTCGACGTTGGCGCCCGCGGCGGCGGCGCCGGCCCCGCGGAGCCGGCCGAGGAAGCGCACCGTCTGCCCCGCTCGCACGGCGCGCGGCCGCGGCGTCAGCGAGAGCACGAGCGGCGCCTTCACCAAGAGGTCGGCGCTGCGCGAGGCCGGTCCGCCGACCGTCGGCGCGTAGGAGACGACCACGGTGCGCGCTCCGGCGCCGCCGACCGCGAGCTGGAAGTGCCCGTTCTGGTCGGTGCGGATCTGGCGCCTGCGGACATGCCGGCCGCCGCCCAATTCGGTGATCTCGACCCGCAGCCGGGCCCCCGTGATCGGCTCGCCGCTCGGGGTGGTGAGGGCGCCGCGCAGTCGGCCGGACCCACCGGCCTTGTGGGCACGGGAGATTTCGCTGAGCTGGATCCGTGGGGATTCGACCGCCGGCGTGCCGTTGTTCGGTCGGCCGCCTTCCGCCGACGCCGCGGCCACTGCGCCCTGGCCGCCGACGCTCCCCTCGCCGCCTCCGCTCCCCTCGCCGCCGCCGCCCGGTGCGGGCTGGTCGACCCTCGGCGCCGCGACCGTGAAGGCGACCGGCCCGAACGGCGTCGCATTGCCGGCGGCATCGACGACCGCGCCGCTGATCGCGTGGGGGCCCGGGGCCAGCGTGCCGGTGTCGATCGCGATGTCCCGCGTCGCTTCGCGCGGACACGGCTGCGCCACCGAGAACGGCTTTTCGCAACCGCCGTTGCCATTGGCCAGGGAGATGCGCTGCGGGAGGCGGCCGTCGAGGGAGAATTTGACCTCGGCGATGCCGCCGCCGACGTCGGCGGCGGTGACGATCAGATGGCCGACGCCCGAGAGCGGCGCCGCTTCGGTCAGGGAACCGTCGAGCCGCTCGATCGTGGGCGCGTCGTCGTCCTCGATCGTGATCGCCGAGCGGAAGAGCTCGAAGACCGCCGCGGGGCCGTCGCCGATGGCCGGCGGTTCGCAGCCGAGCCGCAGGCAGCTCACCCAGATGCCGATCTTTTCGAGCGGCGGCACCCCTTCGCCGGGCACCGCTTCGGCGGTCCAGGTGTGCTCGTCGACCAGGTTCGCCGGCGCCAGCGGTTCGGCCGCGGTGCCGAAGGAGCAGCGCGGAGCGTGACCGAGGGCGCATTCGGAGACGAAGCCTTCGCCGCCGGAGAAGGAGGTCCATTCCCGCAGCGAGGCGGCGTAGTCGGTCTTGTTCGCGGGCGTGTCAGGACCGTTGTCGGCGGCGGCGTAGCGCCAGATCTTGAAGCTCGGGATCGAGGTCCCGGGCGGCGGTTCGAAGAGCGCTTCCATCGCCGGCTGATGATCGGAGATCGTCCCGCTCGGGGTGGCTTCGATCCGCAGCGAGCCGCCGCTCGCGCAGTCGTCGGTGGCGGTCATGTCGGCGGCCGCCGCGTCCTCGCTCTGCAGGCGCCAGGCGGCGGTCGAGATCGGCGACCCGTCGGCGCGGCGACAGGACCACACGGTGTATTCCCCGGCCCGCGCGGGGGCGACGCCGAAGGCCAGCGAGGATCCCCCGACGAGGAGGCAGAGCCAGAGCGCCAGAGCCGCCGATCGGATTCCCGATGGTCGGTCTTCGCTCTGTCCGCCAGGTGTCACCAAGCCGCCGATCGCGGCAGAGATTAGAACAAGGGTGTTTCTTCCTTGTGACCGTGCGGCGCGCTGCCCACGAGCGCCGGCACGAGCGCGGGGCGGGCTTCGCCGACGCCGCCCGCCGTCCCGCGTCAGACTGCCCGCCGATGAGGATCGCCTTCGCGACCTGCCCGGCCTGGCCCGACGGCTTCCCCGACGACCGCGAGGCGGCGGCGCTGGCGGGCGCGGAGTTCCGGCTTTGGGACGACCCCGCGGTCGACTGGGAGGGCTACGACCGGGTGGTGCTGCGCTCGGTCTGGGACTACACGCAGCGGGTCGAGGACTTCCTCGCCTGGTGCGGGCGGGTCGGGCCGGAGCGACTGCGCAACACGCCCGAGCTCGTCGCCTTCAATGCCGACAAGCGCTACCTCGGTGAGCTCGGGGTGCCGATCGTGCCGACCGCGTTCGTCGGGCCCGACGGGCGGCCGCCGGCGTTCGAGGGCGAGGTCGTGGTCAAGCCCAACGTCTCGTCGGGCGCCCGCGACACCGGCCGCTTCCCGTCCGAGCGCCACGACGAGGCGTTGGCGCTGATCGACGCGATCCGCGAGAGCGGCCGCGTCGCGCTCGTCCAGCCCTACCTGCCCGGCGTCGACGAACGGGGCGAGACGGCGATCGTCTACCTCGGCGGCGAGGTCTCCCACGTACTGCGCAAGCGACCGGTGCTGCGCGCGGCCGGGATCGCCCCGCTCGGCGCGGACCCGCACGGGCCCGCCGCGGTGATGCTCGAGGCGGACCTCGTGCTCGCCGGCGAGGCGACCGCGGCCGAGCTGGCGCTCGCCGCCGAGGTGCACGAACGGATCGCCGAGCGCTTCGGCGTCCCCCTCTACGCCCGCATCGACCTCGTCCCCGGCCCCGACGGCGAGCCGGTGCTGATCGAGCTCGAGGCGCTCGACCCCTGCCTCTACCTCGACCAGGCCCCCGGCGCCGCGGCCCGCCTCGCCGCCGCGATCACGCGGTAGGCGGGCGCGGCGGCGGTCCGAGGTGCGTCCCGGGCGTCTCGTGGCGGCCCTGGCAGGTTGCCCGCTTGCCACGCGACGCCCGGGACGTGGGGGTTCCGTGGGGAGGCGGGCACAGGGACGGGAGGAATTCCACGCTCCCGTAACGGTCCCGCCCGGTTCGTCACGGTTCCTCATGCCTTCCGTCACCTGGACCCGCCCACGGGAGGGCGCGGTCGACCTGACCGGCGCCCTGGGTGGGTTAGGTCGACCGCGCGGCCGGGATGGCTGAAGAAGACGGGACGGAGCGTGACGTTCCATTCGTCTTCGTGACGGAACCTGCGCCCCGGGCCGGGCGGCTCGGGGTCCGGAGGGCGGGCCGCCAGGCCGTCGACGGGCGGGCCTCCGGCAAGTCGTCACCGGGACGGGAGGAACTCCACATTCCCGTCACCCTTCCGCCCGGTTCGTCACGGATCCTCATGGGTCCGGTCACTCCGCCGGGGGTGCTGGACGCAACCTGTCGCCTTTAGTAGCCCACAGGGCGACTAAAGGCGACAGGTTGACGGCCGGGGCCCGGGGAGTCGGGAGGAGGCGTGACGTCTCATGCGTCTTCGTCACAGGACCCGCGCCTCCGTGGCCGATCATGCGCTCCTTCCCCGCGACACGCGCACGTCCGCCCGGCACACGTCACGAACCTTTGCACCTCTTCCCACGGACCCGGCCGTCCCGGCCACGGCCACAGCCCGCCAGGGTCGTGGACGGGACGGCCGGGCGCACCTCGGACGGCCGCCAACCCCGGGACGGCCGGGCGCAACTCGGACGGCCGCCACCCTTCGGCCCGCCCGCCCGCCCGCCCCCATCAACCCCCCTGCGGCGGGCGGCGGGCGTCATGAACGGCCTGGACGGGGGCGGGGGGGCGCTGCGGAGGCTCGCCGAAGGCCGCGTAGACGTCGAGGATGGCCGCTATGTGGCGGTCGATCGGGAAGCGGCGGCGGGCCTCGGCGGCGGCGCGGGCGGACATCTTCGCGCGGCGGTCGGGGTCGTCGAGGAGGGGGGCGATCTCCTCGACCCAGCGCCAGGGCTCACGGGGCGGGAGGAGGAGGCCGGTGCGGCCGT
>DASZUH010000116.1:0-8680 GCA_035547715.1 Solirubrobacterales bacterium | reverse complement strand
CCGGGGACGCAACTCGGACGGCCGCAACGGCCGCGGACCACAGATGGACCGCCGCCCCGCCCACGTCCTTCCGCGCCGCCGCCCCGCCGAACCGCTCAGCCCCGCACCACCTGGGAGCCGCCGACGATCGTCTCTTCGCCGGAGTCGCCGAAGACGATCCAGGCCTTGTTGCCGCCGTCGTAGTCGGGGGCCCAGAGCTTCAGGGTCGCCGGACGGTCCCAGACCGTCACCTGCTCCTCGCCGGTCGCGTCGAGGCCGCGCCAGATGCGCACGAAGGGGTTGTCGGCCCACTGCTCGCCGATGGTGGTCGGCTCCTTGTGGCCGGGGTGCACGCGGGTCTCCGGCGGCAGTTCCATCAGCCGCATGACCGAGGCCTTGAGGTCCTCGAAGCCACTCGCGCCGGGCGCCGCGGTGCCGCCGACCGTGCCCTTGAAGAGGACGTCGGCGGTGAAGACGTCGGTGCCGCCGATCAGGAAGGCGAGGTGGCCGGGCGCGTGGCCGGGCGTGTAGATCGCCTCGATCTCGATCCCGTTCGCGTCGAGCTTGTCGCCGTCGGCCATCAGGATCTCCACCTCGTCGTCGAGCTCCGCGGCGGTCGCCTCGTGCGCGACCAGCGGCGGGTTGCCGAGGCGTTCGCGCGCCTCGCGGATCCCGGCGACGTGGTCGACGTGCGGGTGGGTGACCAGGTAGTGGGTGATCGTGATCCCCTCGCGCGCGGCGATGTCGATCAGCGGGTCGACGTCTTCGTTGCCGTCGATCAGGACGCCGGTGCCGCGCTCCGGGTCGGCCACCAGGTAGGCGTTCGACAGCCACTGCGGATTCTCGGTCCTCTCGACGATCAACTTGCTCCTCCTTCGCTGGTCACGGTCTGACCTGAACCTACTCCGCCGCCGCCCTCGAGGATCACCCGGGCGACCAGCTCGGGATCGTCCCAGGTCGGCGTGTGGCCGACGCCCGGCATGAGGACGAAGCGGGCGCCCGCCGGGCGCCGCCCGGGCTTCGGCGGGCCGACGAGCCTGTCGTGCTCGGCCCAGGCGATCGTCACCGCGACCTCGTCCGCCGGCGGGTAGCCCGCCGGGTCGAAGACGTGCTCGCGCATCGCCTTGTTGGCGCCTTCGTAGCCGTCGGCGTCGATCCAGCCGAGGACCAGCTCGCGGCCCGCCGCGGCCGGCACCCGCTCCGGGTGGGCGGCGAAGGTGGCGAGGGCCCGCCGCCGCACCGACGGCAGCTCGAGCGCGAGCGGCACCAGCGGGCGCAGCCGCCGCGCCCACTCACGGGTGCGGCTGTCGCCGGGGCCGATCGGCCCGCGCCAGAGCCCGGCGGGGGAGAGGCAGACGACCGAGCGCGCCGCCCCGATCCGCCCCAGTTCGAGCCCGACCCAGGCACCGAGGCTGTTGCCGGCGACGTGCGGGCGCGGGGTGCCGCGGGCGTCCAGCTCCTCGCGCAGCGCTTCGGCCAGGGCGAGCGCCGTCGGCTCGACCGCGGCCGGGAGCGAGGGCGCGGCGCCGAAGCCCGGGAGGTCGAGGGCGATCACCTCGCGCTCGCGCTCGAGGTGCGGCACGACCGGGTCCCAGACGCTCTTCGAGGCGCCGAGCCCGTGGATCAGCAGCAGCGGCTCGCGGTCCGGCGCGTCGCCGGGAGCCGCCGCCGCCGCGCCCGCGCCGCTCACCGGAACTCTGGCTTCGCGAAGAGCACCTGGACGTCGCCGATCCGCCGCTCGCGGAAGCCCGCCTCCGAGGAGCTCAGGTAGTAGTCCCAGAGCCGCTTGAAGCGCTCGTCGTAGCCGCGCGCCTTGAGGCCGTCCCAGGCGGCGAGGAAGCGCTCGCGCCACTGCGCCAGCGTCGGCGGGTAGTGCGCGGTGATGTCCTCGAGCCAGATCCCGCGCATCTGGGTGACGGTGCCGATGCTGTCGGCGATCCGCTGCAGCGAGGGCAGGCAGCCACCGGGGAAGACGTGCGTGTTGGCGAAGCTCTGCGACGCCTTCTCCATCTCGTAGAGACGGTCGTCGACGGTGATCGCCTGCAGCAGGAAGAGGCCGTCATCGGCGAGCAGCCGGTCGCAGGTCCGGAAGTACTCGTCGAAGTACTGCCAGCCGACCGCCTCGATCATCTCGACGCTGACCAGCCGGTCGTAGGTGCCGTCGAGGTCGCGGTAGTCCTCGAGCAGGACCGTGATCCGGTCGTCGAGCCCCGCCTCCCGCACCCGCTCGCTCGCCAGTTCGTGCTGGGCCCGGGAGATCGTCGTCGTCGTCACCCGGCAGCCGGTGGTGCGCGCCGCGTGGATCGCCATCCCGCCCCAGCCGGTGCCGATCTCCAGCAGGTGGGTGTCGGGGCCGAGCCGGAGCCGCTCGCAGATGCGGTCGAGCTTCGCCAGCTGCGCCTCCTCGAGGTCGGCGCCCTCGCGCGGGAAGTACGCGCACGAGTACATCATCGTCGGGTCGAGGAAACTGGCGAAGAGGTCGTTGCCGAGGTCGTAGTGGGCGCTGATGTTGGCGCGGGCGCCGCCGCGGGTGTTCTCGGGGACGAGGCCGCGCAGCCGGTGCAGGCCGCTGCGGGTCTTGGCGACGGCGGCGCTGATCCCGCGGTGCTGGTTGGCGAGGCTGCGGGCGCCGATCTGGATCAGGGCGACGAGGTCGTCGGTCTCCCAGAGGCCGTCGACGAACCCCTCGCCGAGCCCGACCGAGCCGTGCAGCGGCCCGCGCCAGGCGGCCGGGTCGTTGACGCGGACGGTCGCATGCAGGTCCGACGGCTCGCCGTAGACGGTGCTGCGGCCGTTCTCCACGACCTCGATCTCGCCGCCTTTGGTGCGGCTGAGCACGGCGCCGACGAGGGCGCGCGCCGCCGCGTCCCTCATCTGGCCACCTCGGCCCCGGGATGCGGGAAGTAGGGGGCGCCCTTCAGCCTCAGCCGCGCGGCCTGCACGTAGATCTTGGCGACGACCTGGAGGGAGGCCGCCGGGTGGCGGGCGAGCAGGCCGAGCAGCAGGGGACGGCTGAGCTCGCGCCGGCGCAGGGAGAGGGTCGCGTCGAAGGTCTTCGCCCCGCCCGCGCGGGGCGTCGACTCGATGTGGACCTGCAGCCGCGCGCCGGGCTCGCTCGCGCGGAAGGAGTACGTCTGATCCATCCCCATCAGAGGCGAGACGTGGTGGTTCTTCTCGAGCTGGTCGGCCAAGACTTTCCCCTCGCGAGCGCCCCGTTCGAGTACGTAGGCACCTCGCTCTCTCCAGGGTATGTTCTCGACCTCGGCGACGACAGCCTCGACCCGCCGACCGGTGGGGTCGAAGCAGTAGTAGAAGCTGACCGGGTTGAAGCAGTGGCCGAGGTGCCGCAGGCCGGTGAGGAGACGGACGGGGCCGGTGGGACGGGGCGCGCCGGAGCCGGCGACGAGGTCGCGGACGCACTCGTCCAGCGGGCGCGCCGGGTCGCCGAGGTGGTCGGCGCGGCGGAAGCGCGCGGGCGCGCGGCGGCGGGCCGACCAGAGCGGGAAGGGGTCGAGGACCGCGGGCAGCTCGGCGAGGTCGAGGTAGGCGAGGAAGAGGCGGTGACGGAAGGAGTGCTCGACCGGCGACATACGACGGTGGCGGACCCAGCCCTCGTAGATCGCCGACTCACTCACGCCGCCGGCGCCTCCTCGTCGGCGCCCGCGATCGCGATCGGCGCGGCCTCCACCGCCGGCCTCGCGTCGGCGACCGCCGCGATCTCCGCGCAGGCCCGCAGCCCGCTCACCACGCCGTCCTCGTGGAAGCCCCAGCCCCAGTAGGCGCCGCAGTAGTGGGTGCGGTTCACCCCGCTCACCTCGGCCCGGCGGCGCTGCGCGGCGACGCCGGCCGCGGTGTACACGGGATGGTCGTAGGTGAAGCTCCGCAGGACCTTGGCGGGATCGATCTCCTCGCTCCGGTTCAGGGTGAGGAAGTACTGCCGCCGTGCCCGCAGTCGCTGCAGGTGGTTCATCCAGTAGGTGACGGTGGTGCGCGCGGGCGTCCGCTCGGTAAGGTGGAAGTTCCAGCTCGACCAGACGGCGCGGCGGCGCGGCATCAGCGCGGCGTCGGTGTGGAGCACGGCCTCGTTGGGCTGGTAGGGGATCGCGCCGAGCACCTCCCGCTCGGCCTCGCTCGGATCCCCGAGCATCGCCAGTGCCTGGTCGGAGTGCGCCGCGATCACGACCCGGTCGAAGCCCTCGGTCTCACAGCCGTCGGCCTCGATCCGCACCTCGCCCGGCAGGCGCTCGATCCGCCGCACCGCTGCCGCCGTCCGCACCCGGTCGCGCCACGGCGCCACGATCGCCCGGACGTAGGAGCGCGAGCCGCCCGCGACGGTCCGCCACCGCGGCCGGTCGCGCAGGCTGTACATGCCGTGGTTGCCGAAGAACTCGGCCATGAAGCTCGCGGGAAAGCGCCACATCTGCTCCGGGTCGGCGGACCAGACGGCGGAGGCCTGGGGGACGATCAGCCGGTCGACGAAGTGGCGGGAGAAGCCTTCGCGCTCGAGCCAGTGGCCGAGCGACGGCGCCGTCCCGTTCATCCCGATCAGCCCCGGGGCGAGCCGATTGAAGCGGCGCCAGTCGCGCAGCATGCGGATGAAGGTGGGGGAGAGGAGGTGCGCGGGGCGGGCGAAGAGGCCCCACGGGGTGCCGGAGAACTCGAAGCCGCCGCGCCCGTCGGAGACCGAGAAGCTCATGTGGGAGGGCCGGGTGGCGACGCCGAGCTCCCCGAGCAGCGCTTCGAAGTTCGGGTAGTTGCGGTCGTTGAAGACGATGAAGCCGGTGTCGATCGCCGGCTCGCGGTCGCCGGGATCACGCACCGGGCCGCCGGGCTCGCGCACCGAGACCGTGTGGGTATGGCCGCCGATCCGCGCCGCCGCCTCGTAGACGGTGATCTCGTGCCGGCGGTGCAGGTGGTGGGCGGCGACCAGCCCGGAGACGCCGGTGCCGACGATCGCGATCTTCATCGGTCGGGCAATACGAATCAAAAGCTGGATCGGATGCACGAAAATATCTGTACCCGATATCCAGACACGCCCAACGGGCGCGGCGGGGTCAGCCGTAGGGCCGGTAGAGCAGCTTGTCGCCGAGGAGCGCGCTGACGGTGTCGAAGCTGTAGCCGCGGGCGCGCAGGGTGTCGATGATCTGGGGCAGGGCGGCGAGGGTCTCGTCGCGAGGGCCGCCGCCGTCGTGCATCAGGATGATCGCCCCGGGTTTCGCGTTGTCGACGATGTTGGAGTAGATCTCGGCGGTGCCCGGCAGCGACCAGTCGCGCGGGTCGACGTCCCAGATGATCGTCTTCATCCCGAGCGAGCCCGCGGTGGCGATGACCGCCGGATCGACCGCGCCGCCCGGCGGCCGGAAGAGGCACGGCCGGAAGCCGGTGTACTGCCTGATCCGTTCTGCCGCCCCGGCGATCTCCTCGTATCCGGGCAGTTCGGCGTGGGTCATCGTGTGGTCGCCGATCTCGTCGCCCTGGGCGAGGATCCTGCGCATGATCGCCGCCCGCCCCGGCATCTCCTCGCCGATCTCGAAGAACGTCCCCGGCACGTCCTTTTCGCGCAGCACCTTGAGGAAGCCTTCGGTGTATTCGCTCGGGCCGTCGTCGAAGGTGAGGGCGACGACCTTGCGTTCGGTCGGCGCGTCGCCGACCAGTTCGGCATCGCCGCCGGTGCAGCCGACGGCGCGCACGGGGCGCAGGCGGAAGGTGCTCGCGGCTTCCGGATAGGCGACGGCGCATTCGCGGCGGACCGCGCAGCCGCCGCTCGCCAGCACGCGCCAGCGGTAGCGGCCGGGGCGGAGGCCGGTCGGATGCGCCGGCCCGGCGACGACCGAGAGGACCAGCTTCTGCGGCGAGGGTCGCTTCAGCGTCGCCGCGACGGCGGCCCGGGTCAGCGGCTTCGCGGCGGCGTCGACGGTCACCAGCCCGGCGCGGGTGCGCGCCTTCGGCCCGCCGAGGCAGAGTCGCGTTTCGCCGGAGCCCTGCGCCGGGGCGAAGCCGAAGCAGAGGTAGGCGCTCGCGGCGCGCCGGGTGTCCGGGCGCGGTTCCAGCTTCGCCAACGCCACCGGCCTCGCCGTCCGCACCGTGAGGACGAGGTCCTGGCCCGCCTGGGTGACGCTCGCCGCCGCGATCTGCGGGCGGGTCGCGGCCCGCGCCCCGGGCGCCGCGGCGAGGAGCGCCGCCGCCGCGACGATGACCGCGGCGAGGGTCGCCGCCGGTGCGAACGGGATCTTGCGGGCGAAGGAGGGATGGGTCACGTCGGTTCCCGGGTAGGAAGGTGTGATCTTAGGTGGAGCAGTGAGGCTTTCCCGTTCCCGCGCCCGCGCCCGCCGCGGCGGCGGGGTGGGCGCCCTCGTGCTCGCGGCGCTCGCCGGGGCGGCCCTCGTGCTCGCGGCGCTCGCGCTCGTCCTCCCGGGACGCGCCGCGGCGGACACCGGCGGCGCCGCGCAGTTCGAAAACTCGGGGGTCGGGCGGCACTCTCCGTTCGCCCGCCAGGGGATGTGGATCTGGTACGTCGACCAGTCCCAGGGCGGCTACCTGCCGGCGATCATCGCCACCGCCCACCGCCACCACATCGGCACCGTCTACGTCAAGTCCGGCGACGGTACCACCTACTGGGAACAGTTCGGCGCCCCGCTCGTCGCCGAGCTCCATCGGGCCGGGCTGAAGGTCTGCGCCTGGCAGTTCGTCTACGGGAAGCGGCCCGCGGCCGAGGCGCGGGTCGGGGCGCGCGCGGTCGAAGCCGGCGCCGACTGCCTGGTGATCGACGCCGAGGCCCGATACGAAGGCCGCTACGCCGCCGCCGACGTCTACATCGCCCGCCTGCGCGAGGCGATCGGCGCCGGCTTCCCGCTCTCCCTCGCGGGCTTCCCTTATGTCGACTACCACCCGGCCTTCCCCTACTCGGTCTTCCTCGGGCCGGGCGGGGCGACGGTCAACCAGCCGCAGATGTACTGGAAGGACATCGGCACCTCGGTCCACGCGGTCTTCGCCCACACCTACCTCTACAACCGGCTCTGGGGGCGGCCGATCTTCCCGATCGGCCAGACCTACGAAGCGCCCGGGCGGCTCGCGCTGCGGCTCTTCTGTCGTTACGCGGCGAGCTACGGCGCGCGGCCGAGCTGGTGGGACTGGCAGGAGACGAACCCGCCCGAGTGGGGCGCGCTCGGTGCCCGCGGCGCGGCGCGCAAGATTCCCGGGTTCCGTCCCGAAGTCGAATACCCGGTGCTGCGGCTGGGGGCGAAGGGGGACCTGGTCGTCTGGGCGCAGGAGCGGCTACTCACCGCGGGGGACGAGCTCGAAGTCGACGGGATCTTCGAAGGGGCGACGCGCCGCGCGGTGAAGGCGTTCCAGGAAGCGCACGGCCTGCCCGCCGACGGGCAGCTCGGCACCGAGACCTGGGAACAGCTGGTCGACTACACCCCGGCGCGGGTCGAATGGGCGGCGGGGACGGCGGCGAGCGCCCTGGACTTCAGCGCGCGGTCGGCGCTCGCCGGCGCCCACAGGCCCCGCTCGGCGTCCCTGCCGCCGCGGCGCGACGAGCTCGCCGGCTCGCTGCCGTCCGACCTATCCGTGCATGGGACGGATAAGTCGGAGCGCTAGCGGGCGATCCTCGTCGTCAGCCGGCCGAGGGTCGGCGAGCTGACCACCAGCTCGTCGCCGTCGCCGAGCCAGACGCGCGGTTCGCGCGCGCCGCCGACCCCGTCGGGGGTGCCGGTGGCGACGATGTCGCCGGGCTCGAGCGTCATCAGGCCCGAGAGGTACGAGACCAGTCGCGGCACGCCGAAGATGAAGTTGGCGGTTGTGTCGCCCTGCATCTTCTCGCCGTTCAGGGTCAGTTCGATCTCGATCCCGTCGGGGCCGCCGGCCTCCTCGGGGGTGACGAGTGCCGGGCCGCAGGGGGCCGAGCCGTCGAAGACCTTGCCCGCCATCCACTGCGGGGTCGCGAACTGGAGGTCGCGGGCGGAGAGGTCGTTGAAGAGCGTGTAGCCGGCGACGTGGTCGAGGGCGTCGGCTTCCGAGACGTTCGACGCGCGGCGGCCGATGACGAAGGCGACCTCGGCCTCGTAGTCGACTTTCCTCGACGCCTCGGGGAGGGTCACGGTGGCGCCGTCGGCGACGAGCGCGTTGCGCCACTTGCCGAACATGATCGGCGTCGTCGGCACCTCCTGGCGACCCTCTTCGGCGTGCTTGGCGTAGTTGAGGCCGATGCAGATGATCTTCTCCGGGTCCGGGATCGGCGGCAGCAGCGTCACCGCCCCGAGCGGGTGCGAGGGCGCCCCGGTGTCGCCGATCCGCGCCCGCAGGTCGTTCAGCCGCCCGTGCGCGATCAGCTCGCGCAGGCTGCCGCGGTGCGGCTCGCCGAGCGCCGCCCAGGCGTCGACGACCCGTCCGTCGACCAACATCCCCGCCCGCCCGCCGTCCCCGGCGTCGTAGGTGACCAGTCGCATGCGCCGCAGCCTAGATGATTGATTCCACGACACCGCGCACCCGGATGACGCGCCCGGCACCCTGCGCATCCCGGCGTCCTCGGGCTTGCCTTTGCCCACCGGCAAAGGCTGCGCCCTGCGTCCTTGGCCTGCTTGGCCGGACGCGCCCCCGGTCACACCCTGTCGTGGAATCAATCATCTGGCCCCCAGCCACCGCCGGCGTGCTTCCGATCTTTTCTGCCATATATGGCAGAAAAGATCGGAAGCGCCGG
>DASZUH010000115.1:0-8491 GCA_035547715.1 Solirubrobacterales bacterium | reverse complement strand
CGCCGGTCGGGACGGCAGGCTCGTCTTCGTCGGCGGCGAGGCCGGCGCCGGCAAGACGGTCCTCCTCCGAAGCTTCTGCGACCGGCCGCGCGCCTCGGTACGGGTCCTCTGGGGAGCCTGCGACGGGATGGCGACCCCGGGTCCGCTCTCACCTCTGTTCGAGATCGCCGCCGAGACCGGCGGCGAGTTCGCCGAGCTCGTCTCCCGCGAGGCGAGGCCGCACCAGGTGGTGGCGGCGCTGATCGACGGGCTGAGCCCGACCGGACCCTCGCTGATCGTGCTCGAGGATCTGCACTGGGCGGATGAGGCCACCCTCGATGTGGTGCGCCTGCTTGGACGCCGGGTGGAGAAGGCCCCCGTCGTCGTCCTCGCCAGCTATCGCGATGATGAGCTCGATCGCACCCATCCCCTGCGGGTCGTCCTCGGCGAGCTCGGCTCGGCACCGGCCACCGCCCGGCTCGAGGTCCCGCGCCTCTCAGCGGCCGCGGTGGCGGAGCTGGCGCGGGCGCGCGGAGTCGACGGGGAGAACCTCTATCGCAAGACGAACGGCAATCCGTTCTACGTCAGCGAGGTCCTCTCGAGCCCGGGCGAGGCCGTTCCGGGGACGGTCCGCGACGCCGTCCTCGCCCGCTCGGCGCGCCTCGGCGCCACCGCTCGGAGGCTGCTGGAGGCGGTGGCGATCTGCCCGACCCAGGCGTCGGTCGCGCTGCTCGACGCACTCGCCCCGGACCGAGATGAGGAGCTCGAAGAATGCCTGGCCTCGGGGATGCTCGTCGTCGTCGCCGCCGACGCGGTCGCCTTCCGCCACGAGCTGAGCCGCCTCACGATCGAGGAGACGATGCCCCCGGACAGGAGGTTGGAACTACACCGTCGCGCCCTGGCGGCCCTGACCTCCTTCCCCGAGCCGGCCGGCGACCTGGCGCTGATCGCGCACCACGCCGAGGCCGCCGGCGACGCGGCGGCGGTGCTCCGCTTCGCACCCCCGGCAGCGGCACGGGCGGCGTCTCTCGGCGCCCATCGGGAGGCCGCGGCCCAGTACGCGAGAGCGCTGCGCTGCGCCGCCGTGCTGCCGCCGCCCGAGCTCGCCGAGCTGCTCGAACTGCGCGCGACCGAGTGCTTCCTGACCGGGGAGCTGACCGAGGCGATAGCGGCGCAGGAGGCGGCCCTGGCACAACGGCGCGGGGGCGACGACGGCCGCGCCGAGGGCGATTGCCTCCGCACGCTCTCCCGGCTCTATCGGTTCCTCGGTCGCACCGAGGATGCCGAGCGAGTCGGGATGGAGGCGGTCGACGACCTTGAGGAGGGCGGACCCAGCCGCGAGCTCGCGATGGCCTACCTGAACCTGGGTCACCTCTACGCGGTCGCCGAGATCGGTGATCAGGCGTTGGCGTGGAGCGCCAGGGGAGCCCGGCTCGGCGAGCGGCTCGGGGACCCCGAGGCGCTCGCCTATGCGCGTGTCAACACCGGCGCCGTCGAGCTCTTCGGCGAGGAGGACGAGGCGCCGGCCGAACTCCTGGAGGCGCTCGACCTGGCGCTTCAGGCCAACCTGGAAGAGCACGCCGGGCGCGCCCACCTGAACCTCGTCTGGTGGCCGGTCCGGCAACGACGCCACGACCTCGTCGAGCGCCACCTGGGGCCGGGCATCGACTACTGCACCGATCACGGCCTCGACCTCTGGCGCCTCTTCTTCGTCCCCTGCAAAGCTCGGGTCGACCTCGACCGGGGCCGCTGGGAAGACGCCGAGAGGTCCGCATCGCTGGCGCTGGGCGACCATCGGACCTTTCCGGTGCCGCGGATCTTCGCCCTCACGGTGGCGGGCCTGGCCAGGGGTCGGCGCGGGGAGCCGGGCGCCTGGCCGCTGCTCGACGAGGCGATCGCGCTCGCCCGCCCGACCGGCGAGCTGCAACGGATCGGCCCGGCGGCGACCGCGCGGGCCGAGGCGGCGTGGCTCGAGGGGAACGCAGCGGCGATCGACGCCGAGACCACGGCCGCACTCGAGCTGGCGATCGCGCGCGGGTGTCGCTGGACGGTCGGCGAGCTCGCCTGCTGGCGCCGGCGTGCGGGGATCGAGGAGGTGCTCGAGGCCGAACCGGCGCCGCCCTACGCCTGCGAGCTGGCCGGGGAATGGGCCCGCGCGGCCGAGCTCTGGACCGAGCTCGGCTGCCCTTACGACGCGGCACTGGCGCTCGCGGGCGCCGAGGACGTCGGTCGGCAGCGGCGGGCACTCGCCGAGTTGCAGCGGCTGGAGGCGCGACCGGCGGCTGCGATCCTCGCCCGCCGCCTGCGCGCGCGCGGCGCCCGCGGACTGCCGCGCGGGCCACGGCCGGTGACCAGGAGCAACCCGGCGGGCCTCACCCCACGCGAGCTCGAGGTCCTGGGGCTCCTCGCCCAGGGCCTGCGCAACTCGCAGATCGCCGAGCGCCTCTTCCTCTCGGAGAAGACGGTCGGCCACCACGTCTCGGCGGTCCTCCGCAAGCTCGAGGTCGGCAGCCGCGGCGAGGCCGGCGTCGCGGCGGCACGACTCGGCATCTCGCCCCAAGTGGGGTAGGGGCGGGACCCAATCTAGGGAGGTCTCCCGATGCGCGGTCGCGGTGACGGTCGTAGCGTCGAGGCACCGGTCAACCACGACCTTCGATCCGAGGTGGACTCGATGCTCGATGCCTTGAAGAGGTTCCTTCTCGTCGCGGCGGCGACTTCCGTGGCGATCGCCGTCTCTGCTCCGCCCGCGTTCGCGACCTACGACTGGGTCCCCTTCTCTCCCCCTTCGCGCCCGGTGGGTGCCGCGGGCGGCCACCTGGCCGCGAGTGGGGGCTTCGCCTGGGGAGATGCCGCGCTCGGCGCGGCTGCGGTGCTCGCCGCGGCGGCCGTCGGCGCCGCGGTCATGCTCGTCGCCCGTCGAGGCACGAGCCCGAAGCGGCGATTGAGGCGGGAGTAGGGGCAGGCGATGCCCGCGCCAGTGGCTGGGGGCAGTCCTGGACGACGGCGACCCGCACCCGCTACCCCCGCTTGGCGTAGTCGGCGGAGCCCTGCCAGTCGACGAAGACGCAGTCCTCGTCGCCGAGGATCCAGGCGTCGTGCCCGGGCGGCATGATCGCGAAGTCGCCGGGACCGTAGGTGAGCTCCTCGCCGTCGTCCATCACCACCTTCATCTGACCGGCGAGGAAGACCCCGATGTGGGCGGCCTGGCAGCTGTCGGTGCCGGCGATCGGCTTGACGTGCTCCGACCAGCGCCAGCCGGGCTTGAAGGTGGCGCGGCCGACCGGCCCGCCCTCCAGGTTGATCAGCTCGAGGCGGCCGCTGTCGGCTTCGAACCGCCGCACCTCCTCGGGCGAATCGAAGCTCATGCGAATCAATCCAGCCATCGTGTCCTCCGTTTCGTCGTTCATCTATTCGACCTGCGATGCGAAGAGGGTGGGCTCAGTCGGCCCGGCTACTCCTCTTCGGCCATCGCGATCAGATCCTCGCGGGTGACCTCGCCGACCAGCTCGGGATGATCGGTGCGCATGTGCGCTTCGATCTCCGCCGCCGCGTCCTCGACCGTCTCGCCGCGTCCGAGGAATCCGCACTGACACCTGATGATCTTCGCCATGACCTTCTCCGTTCAGCTTCCATACGCGACACTAGGGCCGCCGGTTTGCAGGCACCCGCGATTCTCCTTGCACCAACCTTGGCCGACAAGCGGAAAACCCGGATCCAGATCTGTGGTCGACTCGCCGTGCAGCTCGCAGGCAAGGAGCTCGGCCCGAAGCTGCCGGGTGGCCAGGCGCGGGTCCTCTTCACCTATCTCACCGTCGGTCGGGCGCGGGCGACGCGACGCGAGGAGCTGATCGAGGCGCTCTGGCCGTACCGTCCGCCCACCGCGGCCGACGGCGCACTGAGCGCGCTCCTCTCACGGCTTCGCTCCGCTCTCGGCTCCGGTGTCATCGATGGCCGCGGCGAACTCCGACTCCGACTCCCCGACGGCGCCTGGGTCGACCTCGAGGCCGCCGAGGAGGCGATCCACCGGGCCGAGACGGCGGTCGCCCAAGGGGACTGGGCGCGCGGCTGGGGTCCGTCCTTGATCGCCCTCTTCACCGCCCGCCGCGGTTTCCTCCCGGGCCAGGACCTGCCCTGGGCCGACGAGTACCGGCGTCGCCTCGAGGAGATCCGCCTGGCGGCGCTGGAGGCATATGCCGCCGTCGCCCTGGGAGTCGGGGGCTCGGAGCTCCCACCGGGCGAGCGTGTGGCCCGAGAACTGGTCGCGGCCGCCCCGTACAACGAGGCCGGGTACGCCGTGCTGATGGAGATCCTGGCCGCGCGCGGCAAGCTGGCCGAAGCGCTGCGGGCCTACGAGCAGCTGCGGATGCGACTGCGCGACGATCTCGGCGCGACGCCGGCGCCGGAGATCCGCGAACTGCAGGAACGTCTCCTGCGGCGTTGATGTACATGGTCTGGAACTCGGTCGGGCCTTCGTGGTTGAACTCCGGCTTGATCACGCCCTGGCGGACCCGCCTGCCGGCGACGAACACCTTGGCCGGCCGACAGCGGCGGCGCGACCAGGCCACGTAGTCCGGCGCGACTCACGGCCGTGCTCATCCCGAGACCCTCACGATCGCCCCGTGTTCGAGCCCGTTTTCGCCGAAGCCGCGAGCGGCCGCGACCCAGAGGTAGGGACCCGGCCCGGTGATGATCCCGCTGCCGTGGCCCCCGGTGAAATGCCACCCTTTCGGCGCCTTCACGTAGGACAGCTTGCTGTCGGCTTCGACTCTTGCGAGTGAGTTCCATCTGCCCGACTTGTTGAACAGGAGCCACGGCTTGCCGTCCGGCCCTCGCACGAGGTCGGAGACCTCCGCAGCGCCGGGGATCCGGTAGGAGGCCGAGGCGCCCCACCTGCGCAGCACGGAGGGCCGCACCTTCTGTTCGGAGGTGACTTCGCCGGTGAACTCGTCGACGTACCAGATGCCCGTCGTCGCCTGGACGGGCATCGCCGCGCTGCCCTGCACGCCGACCGGAGCGCCGGGAACGTGCTGGAGGGGGACCTTGACTTCGGCTTCCGCGCCGGGGGGCGCGGAGATCCCGGCCGGGAGGTTGGCGTAGCTGTATTCGGGGCCGAACTCGACCAGCCCGCCGTTCAGCACGTATGGGCCGTTAAGGAATTCGGCCTGGGGTTCGGGCACGATGTTCAGCCGGCCGAAGCCGCGGTTGTCGTGCGTGGTCAGGAGGCCGCTGCCGACGGTGTAGGTGACGCCGCCGAAGGAGAGTAGCCCGGCCCACCAATCCTCGGAGGGGTAGAGCTTGATCGACGATCCGGTGATGACGCCGAGATGGGTCTTTTCGCCGTGGACGCTCGCCGACACCCAGACCTTGTCGTCGGCGCCCACCCCGATCCCTTCCCAGCGTGCATCCGTGGGGTGCAGGCTGTCCTTGATCAGCTTGATCTTGCCGCCGACGGTGAGCTCGGCGATCGGACTGGTCTTGTAGGGCGGGCCGTGGCGCAGGGCGGCCGCCTGTTCTTCGATCGTCATCACGTAGAGCCGTTGGTTCGCGCTCGCGAACGTCGAGGCTTCGAGGGCATCGCCACCCACCACCAGGTTCTGCGGCAGTTCGTACACGCCGGAGACGTGCGGTGCCTTGGCCGCCTTCTCCTTCGCCATCGCGCCGGCGGGGGCGGCGAGGACGAGCAGCGAGAGCGCGAGGATCGCCGCGAGGAGGCCGAGGCGGGACGGTCGCCCCGGACGAGCCGCGGCCGCGGCGGGGCTCGGAAGGACGCCGGGCGACGTCGGTGCCGGATGGTCGGGATGATTTCTCAACGGACTCCCTTCGGGATCGGATGGCAACTGAGGACGGTCGTGCATCTGTGGCCGGGCCGTCACGGCTTCAGGGTCACCTTCACCTTCGCGCCCGCGGCGAGCACCGAGCCCGGCTTCGGCTTCTGGCCCGTCACCTTCCCCGCCGTGGCGGTCGCGCCGGCGATCTTGGTGAGCTTCCCCAGCGTGCAGTCGTCCCTCCGCAGGGCCTTCTTCGCGCCCTTCAGCGTCTTGCCGGCGAGCCGGGGCACGAGGCAGTGCGCCGGTGACGCGGGAGCGGCGGCCTGGGTCGGGCCGGTGGACGGGCTCGTGTCGGTCGGGTTCGAGACGATCGGGTTCGTCGACACCGACGCGGAAGTCGGTTCGACGTCGGCGTCGAAGCCGAGCTCGGCCTGGAAGAGGGTGGTGTGCGGCGGGGACGGGGCTCCCCCGGCCACGGTGGTCGAGAGCGGAGGTACCCGCGAGCCGAATTTGTCCGCGACCTGCGTGACCGCCGGACCGGGCCGCCCGGCGCCGAGCAGCATGACGGCGAGCGCGGGCGCCACCGAAGGGACGAGTGCGAAGAGAAGACGGGTGAAACTGTCCCCTTCCCGATCATCCTCCATGGTGGCTCTCCACCGTGATCGAGGTGATCTTCGTACTGTTGAAGAGGACGAAGATCGTTCCCTTTTCACCCCCACCCGGGAGTTCGTACACCTTGTTCCCGGCGACATCGGAGACGGTCTTCAGCCCGTGGTAGGCCGCCTTCAGTTCTGATTCCTTGGAACCGAGCCCGATCCCTTTCGAGGTCTTGTAGGCGGTGAGCGGCGTGTTGAAATCGGGCTTCGCCTTTTCCCCGACGACCTTGGTCCCGACCGCGATCGTGATCATCCATGCCTTGTAGGGGGCGTTGTCCGTCTTCGACTCCAGCAGGACGTTCGCGAAGGCTTCGGTCTCACCCGTCGGCGCCACCCCCGGATAGCGGCATTGGGTCTTGCATTCCGGCGTCTTGCCCCAGGCCGTGGTGATCTGTCCCGACGTGGCCCCCAGCGCGACCCCGCCGATCGACCCGCCGGGGACGATCAGGGTGCTCGAGGCCTTGGGCAGCCCGGCCCCCGCGGCAGTCGGAAGGGCAAGTGACAGGGCGGCGACCGCGATGAACGACAACAGCTTCTTCATGTGGGCTCCGGTCCGATTCGGGCGCACTCTCCACGGGCCGACCGACATCGATGTGATCAACCCCACCGTGCGCTTTGCCGGCGGCAAGCTGCCAGATCGGTATGGGATGGTCAATCAGCATTAATGGGGAGAGGCGGCCGGCCTACGCCGAATCGGCGTAGGCGATCCGACACGTGACTACGTCAAGACGGCGAACGCGCACCTAAGATCCCCGGATCGCGGATCGAGAAGACAGGCTGCTCGAGCTGATCGGCGAGGTCCACGGGATGATGGAGCTGGACGAGCTGATCGACGGCCTGCTCACCGCGATCCAGCACAACCTCCCCTCCGACTTCGTCTCCCTCAACGACATCGGCCCCGACACCGACCGGATCATCGCCGTGGTCACCCCGGAGCTGTCGGAGCCGATGTACCGTCGCTGGGGTGAATACGCCTTCCAGAACCCACTGCTGCAGAGGTACCTGGAGACGCACGACGGCCGGGCGTACCGCTTCTCCGACGTGGTGACGCGCGAGCAGTACCACGCGCTCGAGCTCTACCGGTACTTCTACGGGCCGCTCGGGATCGAGCACCAGATGGCGTTCATCCTGCCCGCGACGCCGGGTCGCGTCCTGGCGATCGCGCTCAGCCGCTGTGACCGTGACTACACAGACGAGGAGCGCGACCTGATCGAACGGGCCCGCCCGTTCCTGATCCAGACCTGGCGCAACGCGATCGAGCACACGGCGCTGCGGGACGAGCTGGCCGCTCGGATGCCGAACCCGAGGACGTCCGCGGGGGTCGGGGCCGCAGCCTTCGACGGGTACGGCTTGACCGATCGTGAGGCCGAGGTGCTGGTGCTGGTCGCACGCGGACGGTCCAACCGCGACGCCGGTGCGATCCTCGGGATCAGCGCCCGCACCGTGCAGAAGCACCTTGAGCACTGCTTCCGCAAGCTCGGCGTCCGCAACCGTTCGGCGGCGGCGGAGCTGGCCTGGCGGGTTCTGGTGGAGGCGCCGGGCGACCGCGGCCCTCGCCGCGGCCTCGATGGCCGCCCGCCGGCCGGCGGCTCGGTCTGACCACGGCTCCTCGACCGACGGACCGAGGTTGTGCGCCTACGTCTTTTTCGCGTATGTCGCCGCCACGGCCTCCTTTGCCGGTCGACGACCGCAGAACAAGGTCGCTCACACCGTCGCCACCGGGCAAGGAGAACGAATGAAGCGTCTCGCCCTCACCCTCGCGATCGTCGCCTGCCTCGGCACGATCGGGGTCGGCGCCGGCCTCGCGGCGACCGCCAAGGCCTACCCGACGACGAGCACTGTGGAAGTCAAGTCGAAGACGATCGAAGGCAAGATCAGCTCCCCCAAGGCCGCCTGCCTGAAGAACCGCAAGGTGGTGGGCACCTGGCGCGGTCCCGGCGTCCACGCGACCACCGAACCGGCGACGAGCAACGGGTCGGGTAAGTGGGTGATCCAGTTCGAAGTCGCACCCGGCGACAAGGGCACCCTCACGATCTCCGTCTCGCCGAAGAGCCTCGGCGGAGGCGTCACCTGCAAGGGGTTCGCGGT
>DASZUH010000114.1:0-9243 GCA_035547715.1 Solirubrobacterales bacterium | reverse complement strand
CCACAACCTGCCAGGGCCGCCACGAGACGCCCGGGACGCATCTCGGACGGCCACCCCGCCCCCTAAGCACGGCCGACCGGCGCCACCTTCCAGCGCCCCGCCCCCCCGCTCAGAGCAGCAGCCGCTCAGCCCCCGCGGGCGACCTTCGCCGCCTCGTCGTTGCCGACGTAGGGGGCGAGGACGAACTCGGTCAGGTCGGGGAGGAGTGACTCGAGCTCCTCGGTCTGGCCGGCGACGATGCGGCGGGAGACGAGCGAGATCATGCCGCCGACCAGCGCTTCCTCGGTCGAGTCGGAGAGCCGTTTCAGGACTTTTTTGGGGCGCCCCTCGCGACCCGCGGCGAAGTAGGGGAGGAAGGTCTGCACGGCGGCGTCGTAGCGCTCGACGACGACCGGGCCGGCGACCAGCGCCTCGACCATCGCCAGCCGCGCCAGGTTCGGTTCGGCGGCGAGGAAGGTGAGCATCGCGGCGATCCCGGCGCGCGCCGCGTGCGGCCAGTCGGGCTCGGCGGTGAAGGCCTCGTCGACCCGCTCGCGCAGCTGCTCGGTGACGGTGTCGAAGGCCGCGACGAAGCACTCGTCCTTGCCGTCGAAGTGCTCGTAGAAGGTGCGCCGCGAGACCGCCGCGTGGCGGGTGATGTCGGCGATCGTGGTGCCGCCGTAGCCTTTTTCGGCGACCGCCTCGGCGAGGCCGGCGATCAGTCGCTCACGCTGGTTGTGGACGACGAAGTCGCGGGGCAGGCCGTGCCGGCCGGGAGGGAGGCGCGAGAGCTCCGGCGGGTACTCGGCAGGAGCGTCGGCTTGATCGGATGCCACGGCGGGACGATACCTGTCTGGCTCAGAGGCGAGCGGTGGCCCGCTGCGCCGACTCGGCGCCGATGTACGGGGTCAGGGCGAAGTCGACGAGGTCCGGGAGGAGCGCCTCGATCTGCTCCGTCTCCCCTTGGACGATGCGCTGGTAGATGACCCAGAAGATGCCGCCGACGATCGTTTCCTCCAGTGTCTCCGGCAGATCGTCGCCGTACGGGGAGTCCTCGCGGCCGATCTTGAGCAGCGGGATGAAGGCCTGCAGCGACTGCTCGTAGCGCTCCTGCGCGGCGGGGCCGGCGGAGAGCGCCTCGACGATGCAGGTGCGGGCGAGCGCCGGCTCGCCGGCCACATATCGGAGGAAGGCGCCCAGCCCGGCGGCGAGTCTCGCCTCCCAGCCCTCCACCTCTTCGGCGGCGTCGACGACGCGGCGCAGGCTTTCCTCGACCGCGAAGTCCTGGGTCGCGAGGAAGCAGTCTTCCTTGGAGGAGAAGTTGTCGTAGAACGTGTTGCGGGCGATCCCGGCGCGGCGCACGATGTCGGCGACGGTGACGGCACGGTAGCCCTTCTCCATCGTCTCCTCGGCGAGCGCGGCGACGATCCGGGCGCGCTGGTGCCGGGCGATGAAGTCACGGGACAGACGTTGGCGGCCGGGCGGCGGTCGCATCGAGGTTCGTTGAGCCACGAACGTCACGGTACCGGAACTGATCCAACTTCAACTTGGGGGATCTTGAGTGCAGGAATCGGGTACCGCGTCGGGATGCTCGCCGTGGCGACCGGCGCCCGCGGCGAAACGGGCGGCGCCCCGGGCCGCGACCGCGAGCGTCTCCCGGCCGAACCGGTGCTCGAGCGCGAGACCGTCGGCGAGCGGCATCCCGAGGCCCTCGATCGCGGCGCGGCGGTCGGCCAGCATCGTCTCCTGAGGGAAGGCGGCGAGCGCCTCGGCGAGCTGCAGCGCCCGCTCGAGGTGCCCCCCGGGCGCGGTCACCGCGGTGACGAGGCCGATCCGCTCCGCCTCCGCCGCGTCGACGGGGCGGCCGGTGAGGATCAGGTCGAGCGCCCGCCCGAGGCCGACCACGCGTGGCAGCCGCTGCGTGCCGCCGTCGATCAGCGGCACCCCCCAGCGGCGCTCGAAGCAGCCGAAGGTCGAGCCGGGCGTGGCGACGCGCAGATCGCACCAGAGCGCCAGCTCGAGCCCGCCCGCCAGGCACCAGCCGTCGATCGCGGCGATCGTCGGCTTCGTCGCCGCGAGCCGGCTGAAGCCCATCGGCCCCGCCGGATCGTCGACTTCGAGGTCCATCGCCTTGAGGTCGGCGCCCGCGCAGAACGCCTCTCCCCCGGCCCCGGTGAGGACCAGTGACCGGGCCGTGTCGTCGGCCTCGAAGCGCTCGAACCCCTCGCGCAGGGCCCGTGCCGCCGCGGCGTCCACCGCGTTGCGACGCTCCGGCCGATCGATCGTCAGCACCGCCGCGGCGCCGACCCGCTCGTAACGGACCCCTCCCTCTCCCATCGCCGAATCGTCCCACAGCGGCGTGGGATCGTCGCGCCGTCGTCCCATGGCGGCGCCGCGCGCAAGGCGCGCGGCACACCGCCAGTCGCTGAGGGGCGGGATCGGGCGGGCTAGTCGCGGCACGGTCGCGGGGTGTGCGGCGACGCCCGGCTCCCGCGAGGCTGCGCCCCGGTCGCCGGTCGCGGCAAGGGCAGGTCCACCGCGACCATCGGGAAAGCTACGGGGCCGCCCGGACGCCGCGGGGGCCGTCACCTCCTGCGCCGCGCAGGTCCGGGCTCTTCCGCCGGGCCGAGTTCAAAGCGCGGGCGGCGGCACAGGCCGAAGCCCCTCCGGCGCGCCCCGGTACCCTTGCTCGATGCGCGTCGACGAGATCATCGCCAACAACCGCCCGACCTTCTCGGTCGAGTTCTCCCCGCCCCGCACGCCGGAGGGCGAAGCCAACCTGTTCGAGACCGCGCGCCAGCTGCGCGACCTGGAGCCCGATTTCGTCTCGGTCACCTACGGCGCGGGCGGCTCGACCCGCGACGGCACGGTGGAGATCACGCGGGTGCTGAAGGAGGAGATGGGCTACGAGACGATGGCCCACCTCAGCTGCGTCGGCGAGACGACCGCGGGGCTGAGCGCGACCCTCGACAAGATCGCCGCGGCGGGGATCGAAAACGTCTTCGCGCTGCGCGGCGATCCGCCGCGCGGACAGAGCGACTTCGTCCAGCCCGAGGGCGGGCTGGGGTCCGCCGCCGAGCTGATCCGCTTCATCCACGACGGGCCGTGGGATCTGGCCCTCGGCGGCGCCTGCTTCCCGGAGGTCCACCCGGAGGCGCCCGACCTGGCGACCGACCTGGCCTACCTGAAGCAGAAGGTCGAGGCGGGCGCCTCGTTCCTCACCACCCAGCTCTTCTTCGACAACCAGGTGTACTTCGACTTCGTCGCCGCCGCGCGGGCGATCGGGATCCAGGTGCCGATCATGGCCGGGGTGATCCCGGTCGGCAGCTTCGCCCAGACGAAGCGGATCTGCGAGCTCTGCGAAGCCTCGATCCCGGCGCCGCTGGAAGCCGCCTTCCTGGCGGCCGGGGACGATCCCGAGCGCGAGTTCGAGCTCGGCATCGCCTACGCCGCGCAGCAGTGCTCGGAGCTGCTGATCGCGGGCGCGCCGGGGATCCACTTCTACGCACTGAACCGGGCGCCGGCGACGCGCGCGGTGCTGGGCGCGCTGAAGGCCTCGAAGCCGTGGGAGCGCACCCGCGGCGACGCGGCGACGCTCGCCGGCCGGATCGGCTGAGCCGAAAGGGTCAGGCGCGGTAGGCCGGGGCCCGGTAGGCGGGGAAGAACCCGCCCGCGTCGCGGCCGGCGGAGAGCTCGGCGTAGCGCGTCGGATCGCAGACCAGCTCCGAGGTGCGCCAGGCCAACGTGCGGTTGGCGAACCCGCGCTTGAACTCCTCGAGCGCGTCGCCGGGGCGGATGCCGCCGCCGAGGTTGAGCGGCAGCCGCAGCTCGCCGGCGTACTCGATCAGGCGGGCGACGACGTTCTTCATCGGCGAGTCGCCGAGCCGGGCATCGGCGCTGCCGGAGAGGTAGTAGTGGAGGTAGCCGTCCGAGACGCAGGTGATCGAGGCGGCGGCGGGGGCGCCGTCGGGGTCGGTCGCGAGCGCCAGCCAGGTGCGGTCGGCAGCGAATATGCGGTCGAAGTAGGCGGCGCCGAAGAAGTAGTGCGGGGCGGCGTCGGTGCGGCGCATCGTCTGCTCGTAGAGGTCGAGGAAGGCCGCGCGCCGGCCGGCGCCGGCCTCGGCGGCGGGGATCAGCTCGACCGCGTACCCGGCCTCGAGGTTGCGGCGGACCTGGCGGCGGTCGCTCGGCCGGGACTTCGGCTCGAGCGCCGGGTCGGCGATCTGGACGACGTTCCGCTCGCTGCTTCCCGCGAGCGGCACGAGGTCGAGCCGATGGCGGATGAAGGCGGCGACCAGCCCGGTGCGGGAGAAGTCGACTCCGCCGGGGTCGACTTCTCCCGCCTGCCCGACGACGGTGAAGCCGGGGTAACCGTAGGGGCTGACCGCGTCGCGGTCGGGGCCGTCGCCGATCGGCCGCACGATCAGCGGCGCCAGCAGCTCGGCGTCGTCGGTCTCGATCCGCAGGGTGTGCGTCGCGCCCTCGGCTTCGAGGAAGTGGGCGCTGCGGAAGAACTCTGAAGGGTGGCCACCGACGCCCCCGCCGGCCGAGGCTCCACCGTCCTCGATCAGCTGGGCGAACGGCCTGCTCACCCGAACAGGTCCGCGGTGGCGGCGCGGAACTCGTCCGGGAGGACGCCCCAGACCTCGCAGTCGTCGGGCGGCTCGCCCTCGCGCGCGAGGTGGGCGCGCATCGTCCCCTCGTGCTTCCAGCCCTGACTGGCGACGGTCTTCTTGGCGATCTCGTTGCGGGCCGGGATGCGGCCGTAGACGCGGTGGGCGCCGAACTCGTCGAAGGCCTTCTTCACCGTCAGCGCCTCGGCCCGCCGGCCGACCCCCTTGCCGCGCACGTCGTCGCCGATCAGCGCGCCGAGCTCCGGCGCGGTCTGGCGGAAGAGCCCGTAGAGGGCGGTGAAGCCGACCGGCTCGTCGTACCCCTCGACCAGGATCGCGTACTTGCGGTCCTCGCCGGAGTCGTCCATCGCCCGCCGGGTCCACGCCTCGGCCTGCTCGAGCGAGAAGCTCGAGCGCTGCTCCATCAGCGATTTGGTCGCCTCGGCGTTGTTGAACCAGCGGTGTACGGCAGGCGCGTCCCCCTCCCGGAAGGTGCGCAGGGAAACCTCAGGTCGATCGCTCATCCACGCAACCCTACCCATCGCGTCGATGGGCCGAAAAGCGCTGATATAGAGCGCTTTTCGGCCCATCAACATCAGGTCGGGGAGACGCCTTGGCCCTTCAGCACGGGGAGGATGGTCATGGCGAGGATGCGGAGGTCGAGGGGGAGGCTGCGGTGCTCGACGTACCAGTCGTCGAGCCGGACGCGCTCGGGCCAGGTGATCTCGGTGCGGCCCTTGACCTGCGCCCAGCCGGTGATCCCGGGCAGGACGTCGAAGCGGCGGTGGCCGTGCAGGTCGAAGTGGTCGAGGTGGGCGGGCAGGGCCGGGCGCGGGCCGACGATCGCCATCTCCCCGCGCAGCACGTTGACCAGGTTGGGGACCTCGTCGAAGGAGGTGCGGCGCATCAGCTCCCCGGGCCGGGTGACGCGCGGATCCCCCTGGCCGACGATCGTGCCGACCCCGACCGGGTCCGAACCCTCGCGCATCGTCCGCAGCTTCAGCATCTCGAAGACGCGGCCGTCCTTGCCCACGCGCAGCTGGCGGTAGAGGACCGGGCCGCGCGAGTCGAGCTTGATCCAGATCGCCGCCGCGAGGATCAGCGGCGAGAGGACGAGGAGGCCGAGCGCGGCGAGGAGCCTGTCGACGGCGTGCGGCATCAGCGGCGCCCCCTCATCGCGTGCCCGCGGCCTTCTCCCAGCGCCCACCGGGCCCGTGGCGCAGGCGGTCCCAGAGGCCGAAGACGATCGACGCCTGGGTCAGGACGTAGTAGCGGCAGAGGCGCACGACGAGGTCGTCGGGGAGGCGCCGCGAGAGCAGCGCGACGGCGAGCAGCGCCAGCTGGAGGATCAGGGTCAGGTAGTAGAACCAGCCGCTCCCGAGCAGCACCAGGTTGGCGACGAAGACGAGGACGTGGAGGAAGGGCGTCGCGTAGCGCAGCAGCCGGTGGGAGAAGAGCTCGAAGGCGAACAGCGGCGAGTAGCCGCGCGGCGAGAGCATCCCTTCGCCGATGACGATGTCCCAGAGGCCGACCATCATCCGCCGTTTGCGGGCGAACTCGCCCTCGATCGTCGGCACCATCTTCTCCGCGGCGCGGGCGCGCGGCGCGTAGAGCGAGCGCAGGCCGCGCTTGGCGAAGCGGAAGGGGAAGCTGAGGTCGTGGCTGCCCGACGGCGGCAGGTCCTCGTAGGCGCTCCGCCGCACCGCGTAGATCGCCCCGTTGCCGGCGGTGATCCCGGCCAACTCCGACTCCATCGAGCGGATCCCCATCTCGTAGCGCCAGTAGGCGCCCTCGAGGTTGTCGCCGTCGGGGTCGAGGAAGCGGACCTGCCCGCAGACGTAGCCGACCCGCTCGTCGGCGAAGGGCGCGAGCAGTTCGGCCAGCGCGTCGGGCGCCCACTCGCTGTTGGCGTCGGAGAAGGCGAGGATCTCCCCGTCGGCTTCGCCGACCGCCTCGTTCAGCGCCACGACCTTGCCGCCGGGGGGCAGCTCGATGACCAGGTCGGCGCCCGCCTCGCGGGCCCGCTCCGGGGTGGCGTCGGTGGAGCCGTCGTCGGCGACGATGATCTGGAGGCGCTCGCGCGGCCAGTCGAGGCGCAGCGCGTTGGCCACTTTCTCGGCGATCACCTCCTCCTCGTCGAAGGCGGGGACGATCAGCGAGACCAGCGGGCGCTCGGGGGGCGGGGCGCCGAGGCCGAGCGGGCGCGGGGCGCGGGGACCGCCGAGCGTTTCGCGGCCGCGGCGGAAGCTGACCAGCGCGGTGAGCACGAACGGGTAGCCGACCTGCGCGTAGAGGATCGCCAGGGCGCAGACCCAGAAGACGATCGCGGCGAGCGTCGTCACGAGCGTGCCGCGCCCCGGTCGGCGGGCGCGCCGACCTCCCCCGCCAGCAGTTCCTCGTAGAGCGCCAGCGTGAGCCGCGCGGCCTCGTCCCAGGAATAGGGACCGGCGGCGGCGGCGCGGGCCGAGGCGGCGAGCTCCTCGCGGGCGGCCGGGTCCTCGATCAGCTCACGCAGCGCCGCGGCGAGGGCGCCGGTGTCGCCGGGCGGGACGAGCCGGGCGGCGCCCGCGTCGGCGACCTCGGGGAAGCCGCCGACCGCGCTCACCACCATCGGCTTGCCGAACGCGAGCCCGGTGTAGAGGACGCCGGAGTGCTCGGCGTCGAGGTAGGGCAGGGCGACGACGTCGGCGGCGCGGAAGATCGCCGGAATCTCGGCGTCCTCGACGAAGCGGGTGACGAAGCGCACCTTGGCGCCGGTCAGCGCCGCGGCCTCGTGCAGCGGCTCGACCGACATCCGCGGGTTGCCGACGATCCAGAGCTCGGCGCCGGGCACCTCGGTGAACGCCTCGAGCAGATTCTCGAGCCCCTTGTAGGGGCGGAGCAGGCCGAAGGAGAGGACGACCGGGCCTTCCGCCCCCCGCAGCTCCTCGGGCAGCGGCTTCTCCTCGGGCAGCCGGGTCAGGTAGTCGAAGGCGCCGTGGGGGATGAGGCGGACGCGCTCGGCGGGCAGGCCGACCTCGTCGCGCAGGCGCCTCGCGCCGTGCTCGGAGTGCGCGACGACCGCGTCCATCGCGCCGAAGACCTTGGCCGCGGCGCGGGCCGCGCGGGCGCTCGCGTCGGGGGGCAGGATGTAGTGCGCGGTCATCACCCGCGGCCGGGTCGGCGGCAGCAGATGGCGATCGAGGCCCGGCAGCGTCAGCCACTGGTAGTGGACGACGTCGGCGTCGCCCGGGGCGCGGCGGAAGGCGAGCATGTCGCGCAGGTGCTCGACGCCCTTGAAGGGGAGCCGGGCCGAGGAGGAGAGCCCGCGCGCGGCGCTGCGCCGGTAGAAGCGCTCGTCGACCTCGTAGCCCTCGGCCGCCGGCACCGGGCCGTAGAGGAACTTGGTCGTGACCAGCTCCACCTCGGCCCCGGCGCGGGCGAGCGCCGCGGCGAGCGCGCGGTCGTACGGCGGGGTGAAGGCGGATGGGTCGATGAGTTGAACTCGCATAAGGGGAGTCCAGGCGGTCTCCCGGCCCGGTTGCGCGATTATCGTGGCCGGCCGTGGCAGCGGACCTCTCATATTGCGTGGTGAACACGAACGGGCGCGAATACCTGCGCGCCTGCCTGGCGGCGATCGAGGCGACGCGGCCCGCCGGCGTCTCGACCGAGATCCTCGTCCTCGACAACGCCTCCACCGACGGCTCGGCCGCCGCGGTGCGGGATCTCGGCGGCGACATCGAGCTGATCGAGCGGCGCCGCCCCCACGGCAAGGCGGACAACGACTCGCTGCTGATGGAACGGGCGCGGGGGAAGTACTGCCTGCTGCTGAACGAGGACTCCGAACTGAGGCCGGGCGCCGCCGCGGTCCTGCTCGCCGCGCTCGAGGCCGACCCCGAGGCCGCCGCGGCGACGCCGCAGTTGCTCGACGCCAACCTCGATCCCTACCCCTGCGCCTGGGCCTTCCCCGGGGTCGGGACGGCGCTCGCCGGGGCGCTCTTCCTGCATCGCCAGCTGACCGTGCAAAGCACCGGCAAGCAGACCCGGCGGGTCGACTGGGCGCAGTCGAGCGCGCTGATGGTACGCCGCGAGGCGGCGGCCGAGGTCGGCTTCATGGACCCCGACTTCTTCGTCTACTACGACGAGTGCGACTTCGCCAGGCGCCTCGCCGACGCGGGCCGGCACGAGCTCTTCGTCCCCGCCGCGGCCGCCGTCCACCACAACCAGCTCTCCACCGACCTCGGCGCCGGGCTACCGCGGATCGTCGAATTCCACCGCAACCGCGACCTCTACATGCGCAAGCACCACGGGCGCCTCGCCGCGCTCGCCGTCCGCGTCCTCACCGCCTGGTCCTACGCGGCGCGCTCCGTCGCGGCGATGATCATCCCGGGCCAACCGGCCGAGGTCTACCGCGCCCACGCCAGGCAGGCGCTCTTCCCGGCGCGCGGCGCCGGGATCCGCGAGCTCGCGGAAGAGAGGGGTTAGTCGGCCTTCGTCTCGGACTTCGCCGGCTTCTCGGACTCACCCGAGATTCCGGAGATGCCCGATTTGAACTCGCGCATGCTGCGGCCGAGGCCGCGGCCCGCCTCCGGCAGCCGTTTCGGGCCGAGGACGAGGATGGCGATGATCAAGACGATGGCGATCTCGAGGGGACCGATGCTGGAGAACATTC
>DASZUH010000113.1:0-4177 GCA_035547715.1 Solirubrobacterales bacterium | reverse complement strand
TCGGCGCCCAGGTCCACCGCCGCGCCCGGGCCTAGTTGTTGGCGTAGGTGATCTTGAACTTGAGCTTGATTTCCGTCGCCGTGTCGGCGCCGCGGAAGAGGCCCGTGTACTTGATGGTGAGCGGGGTTTCGGAGACGATCGAGGGGGTGATGCGGAAGCCTTCGATCGCCTGCGGACGCTCGACTTCGCGCTTGACGACGGTCCGCAGGACCTTGTTGACGATCTTGCATTCGGCGAACTTCATCTGCGAGGGGGCGACGTTCTTGCCGGTGACGGTGGTGGTCAGCTTGCGCCCCGCCACGTGGTTGTTGGTGATGCTGCATTCCGAGTTGACGATGCCTTCCGTCGGCATCGCCGCCGCGGTACCGACCGCGGCCGGCGAGAGGCAGGCGAGGGCGCTCGCGAGGACCAGGAAGATGCGCTTCATAAAGATTCCTTTCCGAATGGTGACCCGGCCCGCAGGGTGAGGGCCGCGCCTTTGGCGAAGCTAAATTCGACCGGCGCGGCCGGGTTTCCTGCCGGCCGCCGAGTAGCCTGACCGGCGCCTTGCTCGCCGCTCCTCGCCGCTGGATCGCCTCGCTCCCCGCCCGCCACGGGCGGCGGACGCTGATCGCGCTGGCCTGCATCGCGGCCCTCGGCCTCGTCTTCCGCGCCGTCGCCGTCGTCCACCCGGTCGCCGATCCGGCCGACGACTCGCACGCCTACTACGCGCTCGCCAAGTCGCTCTACGAGGAAGGCAGCTACGGCGGCCCCGAATTCCACTCGGAAGCGACCAGCGACTGGAGCCCGGGCGCGCCCTGGCTCTACGCCGGGCTCTTCGTCGTCACCGGCGGCCCGCGCGAAGGGACGATCCGCATCCTCGAGGCGCTGATGGGCGTGGGGACGATCCTCGTCGTCTTCTTCCTCGGCTGGCGCCTCGGCGGGCGATGGCCGGCGCTCCTCGGTGCGCTGGGGGTGGCGATCTACCCGCCGTTCATCCACTCGGTCGGCGAGATCATGAGCGAGCCGCCCGCGATGCTCTCGCTGCCCGCGGCGATCCTCGCCTTCCTCTGGGCCTGGGAGCGGACCGCGGCCCGTGACGACGGCGCGCGGGGCAGTGCCTGGGCCTGGCTCCTCCCCGGCCTCCTCTTTGGCTGCACGGCGATGTTCCGCCCCGAGTACACCCTCGTCGCGGCGGCCTTCGTCGTCTTCGCCGCCGCGCGTTGGGCCTGGGAGCGCGAGTGGCGGCTCGGCGGCGCCGCGGTCGGCCTGATGGTCGTCGCGCTGCTCCTGCCGATCGTCCCCTGGACCGTCCGCAACATCGTCGTCCTGCACAAGCTGGTGCCGATCTCGACCGGCGGCGGCAAGGCCCTCTACGTCGGCACCTTCTATCCCGCCGACGGCGAATACGCGCGGGTCAAGGCGATCCTCTACCACCGCGAAACCGGCGAATGGCTGCCGCCGAACTCCCAGGCGTTGAACGAAGTGAACCCCACCCCCCTCTTCAACCACGTCTGGAGGTCGCGCTACCCCGAACTCGAACGCGACTCCGCCCTCGGCAAGATCGGCAAGGAAAACTTCTCGAACTACTTCGGCGAACACCCGGTCGGCTACGCCGAGATGACGGCGCGGAAGATCGGGCGGATGTGGTCGAGCGGGCCCGGCGCGGCGATGTCCTCGGGGCTCGGCAGGGTCGTCCAGGTGGTGCTGGTGCTGCTCGGGATCGCCGGCCTCGTCCTGCTCGGCCTGCGCCGCCGCTGGTGGGAGGCGCTCTGCATGGGCGCCCCGATCGTCCTCGTCACCCTCGTCGGTGCGGCGAGCCTGGCGGCGCCGCGCCGCAACGAGATCCTGATGACGCTGATCATCCCGCTCGCCGCCCTCGCCCTCGCCGAGACCGCGTCGGCCCTATCCTCCCGGGGCCGAAAATGGTCCCGGTAGCAGGCATATTCCCGGCCGAACTGACCGCGCTCCGCGCGGTCGGCCTCGCCGTGGCGCTGATCCTCGTCGTCTACGCGATCGTCCGCCGCCACCAGCTGCGCAACGCCGACGTGCTACTGCTGCTGCTGGCCGGGGTCGCGCTGGCGATCGTCACCGGCACCGAAGTCGTCAACGGCCTGCTCTCCGCCTTCTCCTTCGAAAAGGGCAACGGCGGGCGGATCCTCGGCCTCGCCGTCTTCGCCATCTTCGTCCTCTTCATCATCACCCTGCGGGCGCTGTCGGTCGGGGCGCGCAACTCGCGGCAGCTCTCGGCGGCGCTCGAGGGGCTCGCCTGGGAGGAGTTCCGCCAGGCGGGCCTGCCCGCCCGCTTCAAGGGCAGGATCGCGATCCTGATCCCGGCCTACAACGAGGCCGAGAACATCGGCGTCGTCCTCGACCAGATGCCGAAGGAGGTGTGCGGGGTGGCGACCGAGGTGCTGGTCGTCGACGACGGCTCGCGCGACGGCACCGGCGACGTCGCCGCCGGGCACGGCGCCCTGGTGGCGCGCCACGTCACCAACCGCGGCGGCGGCGCGGCACTGCGCACCGGCTACCGGCTCATGGTCGAATCGGGCGCCGAGATCGTCGTCACCCTCGATGCCGACGGTCAGCACCTCCCCGCCGAGATGCCGCGCCTGGTCGAACCGGTCCTGAACGGCGAGGTCGACGTCGCCCACGGCTCGCGCGTCCTCGGCCACGCCGACCGCAACACCCGCGCGCGGGAGCTCGGGATCGTCTTCTTCAACCGCCTGGTCAGCCTCATCACCCGCACCCACGTCACCGACTGCTCCAACGGCTACCGCGCGGTCCGCACCACGGTCCTCCCCCAGCTGGTGCTGCGCCAGGAGCAGTTCCACACCTCCGAGTTCATGATCGAGGCGATCAAGCGCGGCGTGCCCGCCAAGGAGGTGCCGATCACGGTCGAACAGCGCCTCCACGGCCACTCGAAGAAGCCCGCCGTGATGCGCTACGGCCTCGGCTTCGCCAACGCCATCGTCCGCACCTGGCTGCGCTAACCGCGGACGCCGGGGTGGCGGACGGCGCGCGGGTCGGGCAGGTAGAGGTCGTATCCACAGCGCGGGCAGACCTGCACGTACAGCTTGACCGCGTTCAGGCACTGCGGGCACTGCCGTTCCGGTTCGTCCTTCTCACGCCGCGAGAGGATCACCGCGGCCAGGCCGATGAACAGCAACACGAGCCCGACCAGGAACCAGATCCAGAAGGAGCTGCCCTTGGCCTTGCCGATGATCCCGGTGGACAGGCCGAAAGCGGCAGCGATGACGAGGTACTCGAGTCCCATCTGCGTCTAATTGTGGCGGGTCGGAAGGCCGGCGCGCGGGGCGGGGATGGGGCGGTGTGGGCTTGGCCGGGGCGGCCGTCCGAGGTGCGTGCGGCGGCGGCCGTCCTTCACGGGCGTTGCGGCCGTCCGAGATGCGTCCCGGGCGTCTCGTGGCGGCCCTGGCAGGTTGCCCGCTTGCCACGAGACGCCCGGGACGTGAGGGTTCCGTGGGGAAGGTGCAGGGTTCGGGAGGAACTCCGCCCTTCCGTCACGGTTCCCACCGGTCGGGATCCGCGTTCCGGACCTTGACCCCACCATGGTGTGGTCAAGGTCCGGTGCACGGATTTTGAGTGCCATAGGCGCCCAGATCCGTGCAGCGCGATCCCGGGCGGGTTCACGATCGGTGTATTTGGGCCCCTATGGGGGACCAAATACACCGAACGCGCCCTCGGCGGATGAGGATCGGTGAGGTTCCCGGAGTCTTCGTCACGGGGAGGCACGCACTTCGTGGAGGACCCTGCGCGTCTCCCGGCTCCCGTCACGAACCCTCCCCACCCCCCCCGGACCCGGCCTTCTCGGGGGCGGCCACCACCTCCCCGGGGCGCCACCGAGAAGGCCGGGCGCCACTCGGACGGCCGCCCCCGCCCCGGGCGCCACGGCGACGAAAACGTCAAGGGCGCGCCGACGACGGTCGACGTCGAATGGCGCGTGGCGCGTGGCGCGCGGCGCGCTCAGCCGAGGCGTTTGGGGCGCGTGACCGAGCCGAGCTCGGCGATGTCGCGCTTGAACGGCATGCTGGCGGTCCAGTCGAGGATCGCGTGGGCCTTGCGCCGGTAGCCCGGGATCTGGCTCATGTGGTAGCTGCGGGCGAGGAACCAGGCGGGGAAGCCGCGGAGCCTGCGATCGCCGATCCGCCCGACCGCCTTGTAGCGGCCGAGGTTC
>DASZUH010000112.1:0-3753 GCA_035547715.1 Solirubrobacterales bacterium | reverse complement strand
CCGCGTCGCCGATGATGTGAGTGTGAATCCGGACCTGGTAGGACGCGAGAGCGAGATCGTGGCGGTGGGGGAGGCGCTGGCCCGCGCGGGCGGCGGACTCGCCGGCTGCCTCCTCAGCGGGCCGCCCGGGATCGGCAAGACGACGGTCTGGCGCGAGGGCGTGGAGCAGGCACGGCCGGGCGGGAGGCGGCTGCTGGTCACCAGGCCGGCGGAGCCGGAGGTGCGGCTCGCCTACTCCGGGCTCGCCGATCTCTTGGACGGGGTCGGGGACGCCTGGCTCGGCCGACTGCCGGTCGTCCAGCGCCGCGCCCTCAAGGTGGCCCTGCTGCGCGGGGACGAGGGCGGCGCGGTCGACGCGCGGGCGGTGGCGAGTGGGCTTGGCTCGCTGTTTCGCGAGCTCGCCCCCGAGCGGCCGCTGCTGGTCGCCGTCGACGACGCCCAGTGGCTCGACGCCGAGAGCTCCGCCGCACTCGGCTACGCCCTGCGACGGCTCACGGACCGGCCGATCGCGGTCCTCGCCACCCTGCGGCTCGACGATGGCGCGAGGCCGTCCAGCTTCCTCGATGTCCTGCCCGGCCAGAGCCTCACCGAGGTCCACCTCGGGCCGCTCGACGCGCCCGCGCTCGGCCTCATGCTCCACCGTCGTCTCGACCTCACCCTGCCGCGGCCGACCCTGGTCCGGCTGGCGGCGGAGACGGCGGGCAACCCGCTGCACGCGCTCGAGGTCGGCCGCCGGCTGAAGCGCGACGGGACGCGCGCGCACGGCCGCGGCCTGCCCGTGCCCGAGGATCTGCGGGCGCTGCTGGCGGCCCGGCTCCGGCGGCTCGACGTCCGCACCCAGGAGGCGCTGCTGGAGGTCGCCGCGCTCGCCGACCCGCACACCGACCTGGTCCCCGAGGAGGATCTCGCCCGGGCCGAGGAGGCCGGGATCGTCAGGATCGAGGCGGACGGGCGGATCGAGCTGGCACATCCACTCTTCGCGACCGCGATCCAGGAGGTCGCGCCCGCGGCGCGGCGACGGTCGGCCCATCGGCGGCTGGCAGGTCTCGTCGCCGCTCCGCAGGAGCGGGCGCGCCACCTGGCGCTCGCCACGCGGGGCCGCGACGAGGACGTCGCCCGGGCGCTCGAGGAGGCCTCGCGCCTCGCCGCCGCCCGCGGCGCCCCCGCGGCCGCCGCCGAACTCGCCGAGCTGGCGCTCGACCTCGGCGCCGACGACTCCGGGCGCCGCGGCGAGCGGCTGGTCAACGCCGCCGGGAGGCATTTCGAGAGCGGCGATCTCGATCGCGCCGCGGAGCTGCTCGAGGAAGCCCTCGGTGAAGCCCCGGCGGGGTCCCGGCGCGCCCGCGCGCTCCTCCTGCAGGGGCTGATCCACAGTCGCCACTACGACCTCCTGGATACCTTGGCGTTGCTGTCGTCGGCGCGCGCGGCGGGCCTCGAAGACCCGGTGCCGGACCACGCGCTCCTCGCCGAGATCGACGTGGACCTGGCCTTCTTCGGCTTCATCTCCGGCAGCTTCGAGGAGGCGGCCGGGCACGCCGAGGACGCCGTGCGCGCGGCCGCGGCGGCCGGCGACGAGGGGCTCTCGGCCGTCGCCCTCTCGGTCAGGACGGCGATCCGCCACACCCGCGGCCGCGGTGTCGCGGAGGCAGATCTCGAGTGGGCGGTCGCGCACGAGGACCCCGGGCGAGAAGACATCGTCCACAACCGCCCGCGGCTGGTCTCCGGCTACGTCGCACTCTGCCTGGGGCGGGTCGAGGAGGCGGCCGGGACCCTGGGTGCGCTCCACGCCGACCTTCTCGCCCGGGGCCGCGAGACCGACCTGCCGGCGCTGGACGTCTACCGCGTGTGGGCCGCGTCCTGGGCGGGGCACGTCGACCGCGCGCTCGTCCTCGCCGACGAGGGGCTGGTGCGCTCGCGGCTGGTCGACGATCCACTGGCGATCGCGCTGGCGCTGAGCGTCAGCGCGATCGCCGCCGCCCACGCCGGCCTGGTCGAGCGGGCCCGTGACGACGGCGCGGCGGCGATCGACCGGATGCAGAGTCTCCGCTGGGCGGCTCCGCTCGTCTTCCCGGCGTGGGCGCTCGGGCTCCTGGAGCTGTCGGCGGGACGTCCCGAGCGCACGGTCGAGATCCTGGCCCCGCTCCTGGAGCAGGTCGCCTCCTTCGGCCCGGTGGATCCGGCCGCCCTCCTGCCGCTGACCGACGCGGTCGAGGCCCTGGTCGAGCTCGATCGCGGTGAGGAGGCGGCGGCCCTGCTGGCGCCGTTCGAGCGGGTCGGCCGTGAAGCGGATCGCGCCTGGGTGATCGCCGCCGCGCTCCGCTGTCAGGGGCTGCTGCGTGCCGCGGACGGCGATCCCGACGGCGCTCTGGAGGCTCTCGGCGAGGCGCTCCGTCAACACGACCGCGTCGCGATGCCCGGCGAGCGGGCACGTACGCTGTTGGTGCGCGGGTCGGTCCTGCGCCGTGCCCGCCGCAGGCGCCTGGCGCGCGAGGCCGTGGGCGAGGCCCTCGAGGTCTTCGACGGCGCCGGCATGCGGCTCTGGGCGGGGAGGGCGGAGGAGGAGCTGCGGCGCCTGGGCGCCGTGCCTGCCCGCGACGCCCGCCTGACGCCGACCGAGCTGGTGGTCGCCGAGCTCGCCGCCGCAGGCGCGACCAACCGCGAGATCGCGGCGCAGGCCTTCATCTCGGTGAAGACGGTCGAGGCCCGGCTCGGGCGGAGCTACCGCAAGCTCGGGATCCGCTCGCGGGCACAGCTCGCCGACGCCCTCGCGGGGCGGGCCCGGCCCCCCGCGACGTAGGGTTTTCCCTCCTTTCGCGAGCCGCCACGCGTTCGTATGGTCCGGCCCGACGTAAGCCGCCGCCGCGCGGGCGTCGTCGTCCAGCCTTCGAACGAAACGGAACGCACCATGAAATCTCGCCTCAGGCATCCGCTCCGAACCCTCACGGAACCGTTCGGGAAGGCGGGGCTCGTGCTCGCCTTCGTCGCGCTCGTCGCCGCCCTGGGGGGTGGCGCCTACGCGGCCAAAGGCGGCCTGACCGGCCCGCAGAAGAAGGCGGTGGAAAAGATCGCCAAGAAGGACGCGGGGAAACCGGGCGCGGCCGGCGCCCAGGGACCGAAGGGCGACCCGGGGCCGCAGGGGCCGAAGGGTGACCGGGGGCCGCAAGGGCCGCAGGGCGAACCGGGTCCGAAGGGCGATCCCGGCACCAACGGCACCGATGGCACCAACGGCGCCGTGGCCGGCTACTCGGCGGCCAAAGCGGCCGTGGTCGAATTCACCGGCACCTCGCAGACGGTCCTCACCCTGTCGCTGCCCGCCGGCAGCTTCATGGTCCAGGCGAAGACCGCGCCGAGCGCCGCCGCCACGACCACCGGGTACATGAACGACCGTTGCACGCTTGCCGACGGCGCGGCCTCGGACAGCACGCAGTACAGCACCGCCCTGGCGCACGAGTTCCTCTACGTTGCGGATGGGGCCGTCTCGATGCAGATCGCGGTCACGTCCGGCTCGGCCAGCACCGTGGCCCTCAGCTGCGAAGACGTCTCCCACGAAGGCACCGCCTTCTCGACCAGCGCCTCCAACTCGGTGATCTCCGCCGTCCAGACGAGCGTGAATCACTAGGCGAGACAGCGGAGACGAGGATCACGAGGAGACCGACGAGGATTGCTCGGCCCTCCGCCGAGATGGAACGCATCACGAGATTTCGTCCCCGGGCGGGCCGCGGCCGCGGCGGCCGTCCGAGTTGCGTCCCGGGC
>DASZUH010000111.1:0-3259 GCA_035547715.1 Solirubrobacterales bacterium | reverse complement strand
CGCCCGCCGCTCCGGCTCGCCCGCGTGGATCTCCAGCTCGCGCCGCTCGGCGATCCCGCCGAGCTTCCCCGGCACCCGCACCAGCGTCGTGTTCGAGCCGCCCTCGCCGCTCGCCATCAGGTCCGGGTTCTGCCGCGCCAGCAGCGCCCGCCAGAAGCCGAGCTCGTTGCGCGAGGTGAAGACCCGGTGGTACTCGGCGCCGCTCGCCCGCGCCAGCGGCCCGGCGAAGCGCGGCGGGCACTCCTGCAGCATCGCCACGTCCCAGGCGGCGGAGGCCAGCAGCGTGGCGAACTCGGCGGTGAGGTCGCGGTTGACCTGGACGTGGGTCGCGTTCGACTCGTCGAGGCGCAGGAGGCGGGAGCGCCAACTGCGCAGCTCGGGGTCGGGCGGGAAGTCGCGCCCGTGGAAGAGGTTCCAGCAGAGGACCGTCAGTTCCATCCCCGTAGTATCGGGCGCCGTGAAGCGGGACTTCCTCACCGGCGAAGAGCTCGGCGCCTTCGAGCTGGAGCGGCTGCTCGACCGCGCGGCCGACCTGAAAGCGGGGCGCGATCCCGGCCGTGACGGCGGCCGGCTCGGGGCCGACAGCCTCGCCGGGCGCAGCGTCGCGCTCGTCTTCGAGCGCCCCTCGACCCGCACCCGGATTTCCTTCGACGTCGGCGTCAACGAGCTCGGCGCCCATCCGGTGGTCCTGCGCGGCGACGAGATGCAGCTCTCGCGCGGCGAGTCGATCGGCGACACGGCGCAGGTGCTCGCGCGGATGGTCGACGCGGTCGTGATCCGCTCCGGCTCCCACGCGCGGGTGGTCGAGCTGGCCGCGGCGGCCGACGTCCCGGTCGTCAACGCGCTGACGCCGCTGCACCACCCGTGCCAGGCGATCGCCGACCTGCTGACGATGCGCGAGCGCTTCGGCGACCTCGCCGGCCTCCGCCTCGCCTACGTCGGCGACGGCAACAACGTCGCCCGCTCGCTGGCCGTGCTGGGAGAGCTCGCCGGGGTTGAAGTCGTCGTCGCCGCGCCCGCCGACTATCAGCTGGAGGAGGCGCACGGGGTGAAGCTGACCGGCGACCCGCGCGCCGCGGCCGCCGACGCCGACGTCCTCTACACCGACGTCTGGGTCAGCATGGGCGACGAAGACGAGGAGCGGCGGCGTCGCGACCTGGCGCCGTTCCGGCTCGACGGCGACCTGCTCGCGGCGGCGAAGGAGACCGCGATCGTCATGCACTGCCTGCCCGCGCACCCGGGCGACGAGATCACCGCGGACGTTCTCTACGGGCCGCAGTCGGCGGTCTTCGACCAGGCCGAGAACCGCCTCCACGTGCAGAAGGCGCTGCTCGAGCTGTTGCTCGCCGCCTGAGTGGGTGGCGCGCCTGGTCGCGCGCGCCCGCTATCGTGTCCGGCCCTGTGGCCATGCGGAATCCCGCTACCATTGGCCATGCACAAGAGTTTTGGAGCGGTCAACCACGGAAGGAATTGGCGAGATGTCGCCTGTAGACACTGAGCAGCAGGACGGACCTTCGGCGCGCACGGTGAGCGCGCTGGTCGACGATGCGGCGGAGCGGCTGGCCGCGGCGGGGATCGAAACCTCGCGCGAGGACGCCGAAGCGATTGTCGCGGATGCGCTCGGGGTCAAACGCGAGGATCTCGCCGACGACGTCGACGTCTCCGACGAGGTCGCCGCCGACATCGAGGCGAAGGTGCAGCGCCGGGTCGAACGGCAGCCGCTCGCCTACGTGCTCGGCAAGGCGCCCTTCCGCAACCTGGAGATCGCCGTCGACGAGCGCGTGCTGTGGCCGCGCAAGGAGACCGAGCTGCTGGTCGAGGTGGGGACGAAGCTGCCCGAGGGCGCCCGCGTCCACGAGGTCGGCACCGGCTCCGGCGCGATCGCGCTGGCGCTGATGTCGGAGCGTCCCGACCTGGTCATCACCGCCTCGGACCTCTCCGAGGAAGCGGTCGAAGCGGCGCGGGAGAACGCCGAGCGGCTGGGGCTGGACCTCGACGTCAAGGTCGCCAAGGGCCTGCCCGACGACCTCGGCCCGGTCGACCTCGTGATCGCCAACCTGCCCTACATCTCGGACGAGACGATCGACCAGCGGACGCCGGAGATCCACGCCGAGCCGCTGATCGCGATCACCGCCGACTGCGGGCCGGACGGCCTCGGCGTGATCCGCGGGCTGATCGCGGAAACCCCGTCGGGGACGAAGATGGCGCTCGAGCACGACACCCATCACGGCCCGGCGATGCGGGAACTGCTGAACGAGGCGGAAACCCTGCGCGACTACGAGGGCAACGAGCGGGTCACGGTCGGCCTGGCGCCGTGACGGACGAGCCGTCGGCGCAGGAGGCGGCGGCCGCGGGTGGCGCGGGCGAGGAGGGCGCGCCCGCGGGAGGTGCGGGCGCCCCGACGAACGATGAGCGCGTCGCCGCCGGCGACCGCTCCGCCGACACCTCGGGAGCGAGCGAGGCGAGGCGCCGCGCCAAGGTGGCGCGGCTGCGCGCGGAAGGGATCGATCCCTACCCGCACAGCTTCCTGCCGCGCGACCACGCCGCCGACATCCTCGCCGCGCACGACCCGGCGGCGTTGGGGGAGGGCGAGCACCCGGAGTTCCGCTACCGGGTGATGGGCCGGATCACCGGCAAGCGCGGCCACGGCAAACTCGTCTTCCTCGACGTCCGCGACATCACCGGCACCATCCAGGCGGTCGCCTGGCGCGACAAACTCGGCGAGGAGGCCTTCGATCGGATCGAAGCGCTCGACCTGGCCGACATCGTCGGCGTCGAGGGCGTCCTCTACGTGACCAAACGCGGCGAGCTCGCGGTCGCGGTGGAGACCTGCACGCTGCTGGCGCCGGCGCTGAAAGACCCGCCGGACCTCTTCCACGGGATCAAGGACCCCGAGGTGCGCTACCGGCAACGGGAGTTGGACCTAATTGCCAACGAAGCGTCACGGGAGATCTTCAAGAAGCGCTCCGAGCTGACTTTCGCGATCCGCGAGTACATGCACGGGCACGGCTGGACCGAGCTCGAAACGCCGATCCTGCAGCGGCTGACCGGCGGCGCCGCGGCGCGCCCCTTCGTCACCCACCACAACGCGCTCGACCGCGACCTCTTCCTGCGCACGGCGACCGAGCTCTACCTGAAGCGGGCGATCGTCGGCGGCTTCGAGGACGTCTACGAGTTCGGCAAGTTCTTCCGCAACGAGGGGATGTCGCCGAACCACAACCCCGAGTTCACGATGCTCGAGATGTTCGTCGGCGGGGCC